>CAYOIG010000372.1:0-8741 GCA_964403915.1 uncultured Myxococcaceae bacterium | reverse complement strand
TCTCGCCGCGCGGAGTAGCCTCCCGGGCCAACCGATCGCAACCAAACGTCACGACTGTCGGGAGGACCTCGCCCGCCATGACCGAGATCCACATCCGCGAGGGTCTGACGTTCGACGACGTGCTGTTGCAGCCCGGGGCCTCCTCCGTGCTCCCGAAGGACGTCGATCTCCGCACCGCATTCACGCGCGAGATCTCGCTCAACACGCCGCTCGTCTCGGCTGCGATGGACACCGTGACCGAGCACGGCACGGCGATCTGCATGGCGCAGAACGGTGGCATCGGCATCGTTCACCGCAACATGCCTCCTTCGGCGCAGGCGGCCGAGGTGGACAAGGTCAAGCGCTCCGAATCGGGAATGATCGTCGATCCGATCACGATGCAGCCCGAGCAGCGCATCCACGAGGCGCTCGCGGTGATGGCCCGCTACCGGATTTCCGGCGTCCCCGTGACCCGAGACGGCAAGGCGGTCGGCATCCTCACGAACCGCGACCTGCGCTTCGTGCGCGACACCTCCCAGCCGATCTCCAGCGTGATGACGAAAGAGCGGCTCGTGACGGTGCCACCGGGCACGACCATGGAGCGTGCCAAGGAGCTGCTGCACGAGCACCGCATCGAGAAGCTGCTGGTGGTCGATGACCAGGGACGGCTGCGTGGCCTGATCACGATCAAGGACATCGAGAAGACGGAGCGCCATCCCTACGCAGCGAAGGACGGTCTCGGTCGCCTGCGCTGCGGCGCCGCCGTGGGCGTCAGCCCCGACACCCTCGAGCGGGCGCAGGCCCTCGTTGGTGCCGGTGTGGACGTGATCGTGGTCGATACCGCACACGGCCACTCCAGCGGGGTGCTCGAGACGATCGAACGCCTGCGGCGAACCTTCTCCGAGCTGCCGCTCATCGGCGGCAACGTCGCAACGGGGGAGGGCGCCGAGGCGCTGATCAAGGCGGGCGTCTCGGCCGTCAAGGTGGGCGTAGGGCCGGGATCGATCTGCACCACGCGCGTCGTGACGGGCGTCGGCGTGCCGCAGCTCACCGCCATCGCCGACGCCGTCAGCGTGGCGAGCCGTCACGGCGTCCCGGTGGTGGCCGATGGCGGCATCAAGTTCTCGGGGGACGTCGTCAAGGGCCTCGCGGCCGGTGCGGGAACGATCATGATCGGGTCGCTCTTCGCGGGCACCGACGAAGCCCCGGGCGAGGTCGTGCTCTACCAGGGCCGCTCCTACAAGATCTACCGCGGCATGGGCTCCATCGGCGCCATGAGCGCCGGCTCGCGCGATCGCTACTTCCAGAGCGACGTCGACGAGCCGCAGAAGCTCGTGCCCGAGGGCATCGAGGGCCGGGTTCCCTACCGCGGCAGCCTCTCGAGCAGCGTCCACCAGCTCCTGGGCGGCCTCCGTTCCGGCATGGGCTACGTCGGTGCGGCCGACCTCGCCGAGCTGCGCGCGAAGGCGCGCTTCGTGCGGATCTCCTCGGCCGGGCTCCACGAGAGCCACGTGCACGACGTGATCATCACGAAGGAGGCTCCGAACTACTGGATCGAGTAGATTGGGAACAATGGCCGCCGACCGTCCCTCCGATCGTATTCTGATCCTCGATTTCGGCGCGCAGTACACCCAGCTCATCGCGCGCCGCATCCGCGAGAGCCACGTCTACTGCGAGATCCATCCCTTCGATCGCAAGCTCGAAGAGATTCGCGCGTGGAATCCCGCGGGCATCGTGCTCTCGGGCGGGCCTTCGAGCGTCCTCGACCCCGGAGCGCCCCATCCCGATCCGGGCGTGTTCGAGCTCGGCGTGCCGGTCCTCGGAATCTGCTACGGGCTCCAGCTGCTCGCCCGGATGCTGGGTGGCGTGGTCGAGAAGGCCGAGGCACGCGAGTACGGCCGCGCCATCGTGAAGCTCGAGCGGGAGGATCCCCTCTTCGCGCGCATGCCCGGTGGGGTCGAGCGCACGGTCTGGATGAGCCACGGCGATCGCGTGCTGCGCTTGCCGCCGGGCTTCGTGGTGCTCGCCACGAGCGAGGGCTCGCCCTTCGCGGCGGTTCGCCACGCCGAGAAGCCGATCTTCGGGGTCCAGTTTCATCCCGAAGTCGTCCACACGGAAGGTGGGCGGATCCTGCTCGAGAACTTCGTGCGCGAGATCTGCGGCTGCCCGCCGTCCTGGAGCATGGAGAGCTTCCTTGCCGAGGCCGTCGAGCGGGCACGCACCCGGGTGGGAAAGGGCCGCGTCGTGTGCGGAATCTCCGGCGGTGTCGACTCGTCGGTGGCGGCGGCGCTGGTGCACCGCGCCGTGGGCGATCAGCTCACCTGCCTCTTCGTGGACCATGGTCTGCTGCGCGAGGGCGAGCGCGAGGACGTGCAGCACATGCTGGGCGAGGGGCTCGGCATCCACCTGGTGACGGTGGACGCGAGGAAGCGCTTTCTCGACGCACTGGCGGGCGTGACCGACCCCGAGCAGAAGCGGCGCATCATCGGACACCTCTTCATCGAGGTCTTCGAGGCCGAGGCCGCGCGTCTGGGCGGGGCCGAGTTCCTGGTGCAGGGAACGCTCTATCCCGACGTGATCGAGAGCGTCTCGGTGCGCGGCCCCTCCGCCACCATCAAGACGCACCACAACGTGGGCGGTCTGCCCGAGGTGATGAAGCTCCAGCTCGTGGAGCCCCTGCGCGAGCTGTTCAAGGACGAGGTTCGCGAGGTGGGGCGCCGCCTCGGCCTCTCCGAGCGCATGGTCGGACGGCATCCGTTCCCGGGGCCCGGGCTCGCCATCCGCGTGATCGGTGCGGTGACGGAGGAGCGTCTGGCGAAGCTGCGCCGCGCCGATGCGATCCTGATCGAAGAGATCCGGCGAGCGGGGCTCTACGATGAGATCTGGCAGGCCTTCGCGGTCTACCTGCCCATCGAGAGCGTGGGGGTGATGGGCGACGAACGCACCTACGAGCACGCCATTGCGCTGCGCTGCGTGACGTCCACCGATGCGATGACCGCCGACTGGGCGCGGCTCCCACACGAGCTGCTCGCTGCGGTCTCGAGCCGGATCACGAACGAGGTGAAGGGGGTCAATCGCGTGGTGTACGACGTCTCGTCGAAGCCTCCCGCCACCATCGAGTGGGAGTAGGCCTTGGCGCACTCGCCGTTCGTCCACCTCCACCTCCACACGCAGTATTCCCTTCTCGACGGCGCCATCCAGCACGACCGGCTGTTCGCGCACTGCAAGTCGCTCGGCATGCCCGCCGTGGCGATGACCGACCACGGCAATCTCTTCGGCGCCGTCGAGTTCTACGAGAAGGCGAGCAAGGCGGGGATCAAGCCGATCCTGGGCTGTGAGGTCTACGTCGCCGCAGGATCGCGCTTCGAGAAGGAGAAGCGCGAGAAAGACGCCAGCGGCTTCGATGCCATCAGCCATCTGCTGCTGCTGGCGATGAACGAGACCGGCTACCGGAACCTCGTCTACCTGGTGTCGAAGGGCTATCTCGAGGGCTTCTACTACAAGCCTCGCATCGATCTCGAGCTGCTGCGGGCACGTAGCGAGGGCCTGATCGCCACCTCGGGCTGTTTGTCGTCGCTCGTCTCGCGCGCAATCCTGGCGGGCGAGACCCGAGCGGCCTGGTCGCTGGTCGAGGACTTCTCCAGGATCTTCGACGGGCGCTACTACCTGGAGCTCCAGCGCCACGGCATCCCGGCGCAGGACCAGGTGAACGCCGAGCTCGTGAAGATGGCGTCGGACCTGCGTCTGCCGCTGGTGGCCACCAACGACGCGCATTATCTCGGCTGCGACGACCACGAGCCGCACGAGGCGCTGCTGTGCATCGGCACCGGCACGACCCTCGACGATCCCAAGCGCTTCCGCTTCGATGGCAAGGGCTTCTTCGTGAAGTCGGGTGCGGAGATGCTCGAGGTCTTCCACGACCACCCCGCGGCCGTCGCGAACACGATCGAGATCGCCGAACGCTGCAACGTCGATCTGGCGATGGGGACCTACCACCTGCCGGAGTTCCAGGTGCCCGCCGGGAGCACCCGCGAGGGAGTGCTCGAGCAGGAGGCCTGGAGCGGCCTGCGCCGGCGGCTCGGGCTCGCTCCCGACGAGCCGCTCCGGCCGGGGCAGGCGGAGTACGAGGCGCGCATGCGCCACGAGCTTGCAGTGATCGGATCGATGGGCTTCGCTGGCTATTTCCTGATCGTGGGTGACTTCATCGCCCACGCGCGCCGCAGCGGCGTGCCGGTGGGGCCCGGCCGCGGCTCGTCGGCCGGGAGCCTCGTGGCGTACAGCCTCGGCATCACGGGCGTCGATCCCATCGAGTACGACATCATCTTCGAGCGCTTCCTCAACCCCGAGCGCATCTCGATGCCCGACATCGACGTCGACTTCTGCATCCGCGGCCGTGACCGCGTGATCCAGTACGTGGCGAACAAGTACGACGAGCCCGGGGACGACGGCAGGCGCGTCGCGCAGATCATCACCTTCGGAAAGCTCCAGGCGCGCGCCGCGATCCGCGATGTGGGGCGGGTGCTCGGCATGGGCTACGGCGACGTGGACCGGATCGCGAAGCTCGTGCCCGAGATGCTGAACATCACGCTCGACGAGGCGCTCGTGAAGAGTCCCGAGCTTCGCGCCCGTGCCGAGGCCGACGGCCAGGTGGCCCGGCTGCTGCAGATCGCGCGTCGCCTCGAGGGCCTCTCCCGCCATGCCTCGACCCACGCGGCCGGCGTCGTGATCGGGAGCCGGCCCCTGATCGAGCTCGTGCCGCTCTACCGCGACCCGAAATCCGGCGACGTGGTGACGCAGTACGACTACAAATGCGTCGAGAAGGTCGGGCTGATCAAGTTCGACTTCCTCGGTCTCAAGACGCTCACCGTGATCCACGATGCGGAGCGCCTGATCCGAGCCGGCGGATGGCCGGACTTCTCGGCCGAGGCGATGCCGCTCGACGACGCTCCCACCTACGAGCTCCTGGCCCGCGGCGACACCGACGGCGTGTTCCAGGTGGAGTCGCCGGGCATGACGGAACTGGTGGTCAAGCTCAAACCGCGGACGTTCAAGGAGCTGATTCCGCTGGTGGCGCTCTACCGGCCGGGCCCCCTCGGCTCCGGCATGGTGGACGACTTCGTGAGCCGGCGACACGGTCTCACGAAGGTCGAGTACCTCGTGCCGGAGCTGAAGGAGCTTCTCGCCGAGACGCTCGGCGTGATCGTGTACCAGGACCAGGTGCTTCAGATCGCGAACCGTTTGGCGGGTTTCAGTCTCGGCGAGGCGGACCTGCTGCGCCGCGCGATGGGCAAGAAGAATCCGCTCGAGATGGAGAAGCAGCGCGAACATTTCGTTGCGGGCTGTCGCGAGCGGAAGATCCCGGAGAAGAAGGCCGAGGAGATCTTCCGCCTGATGGCGGAGTTCGCTGGCTACGGCTTCCCGAAAGCGCACTCGACCGCCTACGCGCTCATCACCTACCAGACGGCGTACCTGAAGGCGAACCATCCCCGCGAGTTCCTGGCGGCGCTGATGTCCGCCGACACGGGCAACCACGAGAAGCTGGCGCGCTACATCGCACACGCGCGAGAGCAGAAGATCGACGTGCTGCCGCCGGACGTGAACGAATCGTCGCGGGATTTCACGGTCGTCTCGGGCGGCATCCGGTTCGGCCTCGCCGGCGTGAAGAACGTGGGCGAGGGCGCAATCGAGGCCATCGTAGAGGCGCGCTGCGAGGAGCACTTCGGGAGCGTCTTCGAGTTTGCGATGCGCATCGATTCGAAGCGCGTCAACCGCCGCGTGGTCGAGAGCCTCGTCAAGTGCGGCGCCTTCGACTCGCTGCACCCGAGCCGCGCGGCAGTGTGGGCTGCGCTCGAGGCTGCGCTCGAGGCGGGCTCGGCGGCACAGCGAGATCGTGAGCTCGGGCAGGGGAGCCTGTTCGGCGAGGGCGCGAGCGCAGCTCGCGGCGAGAGAGCGCTCCCCGACGTGGCGGCGTGGACGGATCGCGAGCGGCTCGCGAACGAGCGGGAGGTGCTCGGCTTCTACGTGACGGGGCATCCGCTCGGAACGTATGCCGAGCAACTGCGGCGCTTCACCGATACCACGGGCGGTCAGGCCGAGGGCAAGGATGGCCGTGAGGTTCGAGTCGGGGGTCTCGTGACGGCGCTGCGCGAGCTGCGAACGAAGAAGGGTGGTCTCATGGCCTTCGGCACGCTCGAGGATCTCGAAGGTGCCTTCGATCTCACGATATTTCCGGAGCCCTTCGCGCGCTTCGGCTCCGTGCTGAAAGCCTGCGTCGCCGAGGCCGAGAGCGGCAGCCCGACGCCGATCGTCGTCACGGGCACGCTCGAGGGCGGCGAGACGCCGAAGCTGATCGTTCGCGACGTGATCACGCTGGCGGAGGCGGAGGAGAAGCTCGCCTCGAAGCTGCGGCTGCGGGTGACGGCGGGCGAGGCGACGCGCGATCGGCTGACGGCACTGCGAGGCGTACTGAGGGCCCATCCGGGGGAGTGCCGCGTGACGGTGCACCTGACGATTCCGGGCGAGAGTGAGACCGTGCTCGCCCTCGGGGATCCCGGGGGCGTGCGTCCCGTGCCGGATCTGCTGCGCGACGTCGACGCGCTCTTCGGACGACCCGTGACGGAGCTCACGCTATGAGGCGCGGGCTGGTGGCGGTGCTGCTCCTCGGCCTCGTGGCGGCGGGGCCGGCCGCGGCGCAGCAGAAATGGGTCGAGGCCGCCGGCGTTGCCCGTGCCGAGCCGGGCGAGGGCCAGGGCGGGCCGGGGCGGCAGGCCGCGCTGCGGGCGGCGCTCGCCGAGGCGGTACAGCAGGTCGCGGTGGAGCTGCTCACCGCCTCGGAGACGACCGCCGGCAAGCCGCCGCCCGATCCCGCAGCGTTGGCCGAGCGGGCGGCCCGCGCCCTCGGCGGCGACCCGGCGGTCTACATCGCGCGCTTCCAGATCCGTGAGGATCGCGGTGTGCAGCCGCGGCTCCTGCTGGCCGACCCGGAGGCGAAGGCCGAGTACCAGATCGTGGTGATGGCCCAGGTGGACGTAGCCCGCGTGCGGCAGCGGGTGGGGGTTCGCGCGGTGGCGCCGCCTGGCTCCGACGAGGCGCCCCCCACGGCGAAGCCGCTCGTGCCGGAGCCGGGGGAAGCTGCCGCGAGCCCGGCCGAGGGCGGCTTCTCGAGCTTCGAGCTCGAGCTGGAGCAGATTGCCTCCTACCGGGAGTACGCCGCGGTCCGCGAGGCGCTGCTCGGAAAGCTCGGGGCCCGCCGGGCGATGCCCGTCGAGTTCAGCCGCGGCCGGGCCGTTCTCAGCGTCGAGTCGCCGATCCCTGCTGCGGGCCTCGCGGCGGCGCTCGGCCGCGCGCTGGCCGGAGAGGTCTTCGTCGAGCCCGTTCCGGGCGCGCCCGACGGTCGCCTGCACCTTCGCATCCGTGCGGCACCGGTCTCCCCGCCGGCCCCGCGCGGATTGACACGCTAGAGCCAAAACGGTATTGACTGCGCGACGTTAGCCAACACAGGCACGTAGCTCAGTGGGAGAGCACCACCTTGACACGGTGGGGGTCGGCGGTTCAATCCCGCCCGTGCCTACCATTCCAGCCTCGTGCGCCCGCAGGCGGCCGCGAGGAAAGGCGTTTCTCATCTTCATGCCCGCCGCCCGTTCATGAGCGAGATGCAGGTTCGATTGCCCGACGGCAAGACGCTCGCGCTGCCGCCGGGGTCGGGCGCTCTCGCGGCCGCCGAGCGGATCGGACCGGGCCTCGCGCGCGCTGCGCTCGCGGGTCGGGTGGCCGGCCGCCTGGTGGATCTGCGCGCGCCGCTCGAAGACGGCTGCTCCATCGAGATCGTGACGGCGAAGGATCCGGCTGGTGGCGAGGTGATCCGCCACTCGGCCGAGCACGTGATGGCCGACGCCGTGAAGCGTCTGTTCCCGGGAGCACAGGTGGACGTCGGCCGTAGCGATCACTCCGAGAAGTTCCAGTACGACTTCCTCGTCGAGCGTCCCTTCACACCCGAGGATCTCGCGCGGATCGAGGAGGAGATGGCGCGCATCCTCGCGGAGAAGGCGAGCTTCTCGCGTGAAGTCGTGAGCCGCGAGCAGGCGCGCGAGCTCTTCACCGGCCTCGGCGAGACGCTCAAACTCTCTCGACTCGACGACATCCCCGAGGGAGAGCCCATCACGCTCTTCCGCCACGGCGATTTCGTCGATCTCTGCCGCGGCCCGCACGTGCAGCGCACCGACCAGATCGGCGCCTTCAAGCTGCTCGAATCGGCCGGCGCCTACTGGCGCGGCGACGAACGCAATCCGATGCTGCAGCGCATCTACGGCATTGCCTTCGCGTCGAAGAAGGAGCTCGAAGCGCATCTCGAGCGGATCGAGGAGGCCAAGCGACGCGATCACCGGCGTCTCGGCGCCGAGCTCGATCTCTTCCACCTCGATCCGATTTCTCCGGGCTCGCCGTTCTACCATCCGAAGGGCATGATCCTGTACAACGGCCTCGTCTCCTACATCCGGTCGCTGTATCCGAAGTACGGCTACCAGGAGGTGATGACGCCGCAGCTGTTCCGGACCGAGCTCTTCAAGACGTCGGGGCACTACGAGCTCTTTCACGACGACATGTTCCTGATGCAGGGCGACGAGGACGAGGAGCTGGGCGTCAAGCCGATGAACTGCCCGGGGCACTGCCACCTCTTCGCCACGCGCAAGCGCTCCTACCGCGAGCTGCCGCTGCGCTTCGCCGAGTTCTCGCGGCTGCACCGCAACGAGCGCAGCGGCGCGCTC
>CAYOIG010000371.1:0-3944 GCA_964403915.1 uncultured Myxococcaceae bacterium | reverse complement strand
CCAGGGGAGGGGAAGGGAACTCTCTTGCCGCGGGAAAGGCAATCCTTTTCCGCTGCGCTGCGCGGGAGAACGCAACGCGTCGGGCCCCGCGGCATGATCTAGAACATATTCAATGAGTTACCGATGCGGAACGGAACACATCGATTTCGGCATGAGCCTTGCTATGAAAATGCCTCGTGCGGGCTCTTCCTGGGAAGGGGATCCGCGCAGCGAGGGAGAGGACTGCCGGCCGAGCGGCTCCGCCCGGATGGGTGGTGCGGTCGGCAGGGCACAGCCAGATGCTCAGGGGGTTCGTATGCGCGGGTTCATTCGGGCGGTAGCAGTCGCGACGACGCTGTTCGGAGCGGGCGCATCTTCGGCTACGCCGGTCCTCTACAGCTTCACCTCGGGGAGCGTGACGCTGACGGCGACGGTCGCCGGCTTCGGAACGATCGCGGTCGGCACGATCCCGCTAACGGGCACCCAGGTCACCTTCGACACGGGCCCGCCGGCGAAGCTGGACTCTTTCCTGTTCACCGCGGGGCCGGCCGGCCCGCTGCCGCTCGCGGGGATCTTCAGCGGCGTCTCCGTGACGCTCGCCTCGCTCTCGATCGCGCCGGGCGGCAGCTACACGAGCTCCGCGACCGGGCCGTCCCCGTTCCCGGGCACCTACAACTACACCGCGAGCGACGTCGACGTGACTGGCGTCGCCTCGCTCTCGGGTCTCGTGGTCACGGGACCGACGGCGTTCGGCACGAGCAATCCGTTCCTCGCTGGGCAGGTGGTCATCGGCGGTGCTGGCACCCTCGCGCTGAACGGCATCACCCTCGGAACGCTCTCGATCCCGGCGATCCCCGCGATCTTCTTCCCGGGTGCCACGGCGACGCTGAAGGCTGACGTTCTCTTCACCGGGATCGTCCCCGAGCCCGGTACGTGCCTGCTCCTCGCCGCGGGCCTCGCGGGGCTCGCTGCCTCGCGTCGCGCGCGAATCTAACCGCGGAATCAGGAAGGAAAGGGTGGTCATGATGCGCTTTCGATGGGCGACGCTTGCTTTCGCGGCATTGGCACTCACGGTCGCCAGTGGTCCGGCACTGGCACTGACACTTCCGGTGACTGGTGGCCCTGGACTCGACCAGGGGCAGATCTGTCCGACCGCCAGCCTGTGCCCGGGGACGCCGGCCTTCAGTCTTATCGGAACGGCCGCCGTGACGGGATCGTTCACCTACAACGTCGGCCCGAGCACGGTCGACTTCGTGCTCACCCTGGTGGCGCCGGCCAGCTTCGGCCTCCCCTCGCTGCTCGCGGGCTCGACGTTCTCCGCACTCGGCGTGCCCGTGATCAGCGCACCGCTCGGTGGCGGGGCGTTCGTGCTCGCGCAGATCGCCCCGGCGACCGGCGTGGCCGCGCCGGTCCTCCTCTCCCCGGCATTCCCTCTCCTGGCATCGACCCCGGCGGTCAGCGGCCTGACCTGCACGGTGGGCACGGGCGCAGACCAGTGCGGCGTCTCGCTCGGCGCCGGGGGCTTCACGATCGACGCGTCGCCGTTCGGCATCTTCGACGCGTTCGTGACCTTCAACGTGAACGTGCCGGAGCCCGGGACGGTCGTGCTCCTGGCGACGGGACTGGCTGGGATCGCCTTCGCGGGCCGCAGGCGCGCGTAGCACCGCCCCTGGGATCACAGATCCCAGAAGAAGTCCTCGTTGGTTAGATCGCGGGCGACGTCCGCGGGCGTCGCCCGCTGCGCTCCCGCCGGCAGCGGCGTCTCGCCACGCGCGATCGTCGCGAGCAGCTCCTCGAGGTCTCGCGTCTCGGCCTCCCAGTACGCCTCCGTCCCGAAGTGCGGAAAGGCCGACGGAAAGGCGGGATCCTCCCAGCGGCGCGCGATCCACGCCGCGTAGCGCACGAAGCGAAGCCCGCGCAGCGGCTCCACGAGGCGCAGCCAGCGCTCGTCGAAATCGCGGAGCTGGCGATAGGCCGCGGTCAGCAGCGCGCGCTGTCGCGCACCCTCGGCATCACGGCCCGGGATCAGCATCCACACGTCTTGCACTGCGGGTCCCGTCAGGAAATCGTCGAAGTCGAGAAAGAACCAGGCGTCGCCGGCCGTGCCTTCCGCAGGCCCGTGCAGCAGGTTTCCGAAGTGACAGTCGCCGTGGATGCGATGCTGCGGAACGCCTTCGCTCCAGGCGTCGAAGAGCGTCACCAGCGCCTCCACGCTGCGGCGGTAACGCCGCGCGCAGGCCGGGGGCAGGAAGCCGCCTTGCTCGAGGTAGCACAGGGGCTCGAGCCCGTAGCTCGTACCAGTGAGCGCGGGGCGATGCGGCGCCGGCCGCGCGGCGCCGACCCCATGGATGCGCGCCAGCAGCCGGCCGAGGATCTCGATCTCACCGTCGGCGAGCTCCACCGGTGAGCGCCCTCCCGTGCGCGGCCAGATCGCGCAGGAGATGCCCTCGACCTCGTGCAGCGTACCGCCGTCGGGGAAGGCCAGCGGCGCACAGACCGGAACCTCTGCCGCGCGCAGGTCGGCGAGGAAGCGGTGCTCGTCGAGGATGGCCTCCCGGCTCCAGCGTCCTGGCCGGTAGAACTTGAGCACGACGTGGCGGCCGTCTTCGAGGCGCACGTCGTGGACACGGTTCTCGAGACAGGTGAGCGCGGTCGTATGGCCCGTCGGATGCAGCCCTGCGGCCTCGACGGCACGCAGCACCCACTCGGGCCCGAGCCGAAAGAAGGAGTCGGTCACTGCCCGCAGCATATCCGACCGGCGCACCGCGCGTTTGCCCGGCTGACACCCTTTCGTTAGGCTGGACGCGGAGTTGCAAACGCGGAGGAGAGCATGGCGGAGCGCGAGAAGCCCTGGGTCTTCCGCACCTACTCGGGCCATAGCTCGGCCAGGGCGTCGAACGAGCTCTACCGCAGCAACCTCGCCAAGGGCCAGACGGGCCTCTCGGTGGCCTTCGATCTTCCGACGCAAACGGGATACGACCCGGACCACCCACTCGCCCGCGGCGAGGTCGGCAAGGTCGGCGTGCCGATCTCGCATCTCGACGACATGACGGCCCTGTTCGAGGGCATCCCCCTGGACCGCATGAATACGTCGATGACCATCAACGCCACGGCGGCCTGGCTGCTGGCGCTCTACGTGGCGGCGGCCGAGCGACAGGGCGTGAGCCCGAAGCAGCTCTCGGGTACGACGCAGAACGACATCATCAAGGAGTACCTCTCGCGCGGGACGTACGTCTTCCCGCCCGAGCCGTCGATGCGCCTCACGAGCGACGTGGTGGCCTTCACCGTGGACGCGATTCCGAAGTGGAATCCGATCAACGTCTGCTCCTACCACCTGCAGGAGGCCGGAGCGACGCCGGTGCAGGAGATCGCCTATGCGATGGCAACGGCGCTCGCCGTGCTCGATGCGGTTCGCGCGAGGCCGGACGTTCCCGCCGAAGCGATCGGGCGCGTCGTGGGGCGCATCTCCTTCTTCGTGAATGCGGGCATCCGCTTCGTGGAGGAGGTCTGCAAGGTTCGTGCG
This sequence comes from uncultured Myxococcaceae bacterium, assembly GCA_964403915.1. Lineage (GTDB taxonomy): Bacteria > Myxococcota_A > UBA9160 > UBA9160 > UBA9160 > MYXO. The sequence continues at coordinate 442 of CAYOIG010000371.1, read as the reverse complement.
ATGACCGATCTCTGGGACGAGCTCACGCGTCAGCGCTACGGCGTGGACGACCCGAAGGCGCGCCTGTTCCGTTACGGGGTGCAGGTGAACAGTCTCGGACTCACCGAGGCGCAGCCCGAGAACAACGTGATCCGCATCGTGCTCGAGGCGCTGGGCGTCACGCTCTCGAAGAGGGCGCGCTGTCGCGCGCTCCAGCTTCCGGCCTGGAACGAGGCCCTGGGCCTTCCTCGCCGCTGGGACCAGCAGTGGTCGCTGCGCATCCAGCAGATTCTCGCCTACGAGACCGACCTGCTGGAGTACGGCGATCTCTTCGACGGCTCGCCGGTCGTGGCGGAGCGGACGAAGGCGCTGCGCGAAGGGGCGCGCGCCGAGCTCGATACGGTGCTCGGCATGGGCGGCGCCGTCGCAGCGGTCGAGAACGCCTACATGAAGCAGCGGCTCG
>CAYOIG010000370.1:0-4565 GCA_964403915.1 uncultured Myxococcaceae bacterium | reverse complement strand
GAGATCCTGCTGCTCGGGGCTGAGGCTGGTCTCGAGCAGAAGGCCCGTCATCCCGATCACCGCGTTCATCGGCGTCCGGATCTCGTGGCTCATGTTCGTGAGAAAGGCCGCCTTCGCGCGCGCCGCACCCAGCGCCTGATCTCGCGCCAGGGCCAGCGCGTCGTTGAGCGCCGCGAGCGAGCGGGCCTGCTCGGAGATCCGGTCACGCGCCTGCTCGACCTCCGCCGTGCGGGCGCGCGTAGACTCCTCGGCGCGCTTCCGTGCGTCGATGTCGGTGATGCTTCCGATCACCCGCACGGGCTGCCCCTCGGCGTCGCGAACCGTCATGGCACGCGACTCGAACCAGCGCCAGCCCCCGTCGCGCGCGCGCAGCCGGTACTCGACGAAGTAGGCCGTGCCGTGCTCGAGCTGTGCCTGCATGGCCGCGTAGGTGGGCGCGCGATCGTCGGGGTGGAGGCGCTCCTCGAAGGTCGCGTAGACCGTCTTCTCCTCCTCCTGGAGGCCCACCAGCTCCCGGAAGCGGTCCGAGAAACGCAGCGTGTCGGTGGCGACCTCCCACTCCATGTAGCCATCGGAGATCGCCTGCACGACGAACTCGAGCCGGGTCTGGCTCTGCGCGAGCGCAGCGGCCAGCGCGCGGGCCCGCTCGCGCGCAAGGACGAAGAGCACGGTGCCGAGCGCGAGCAGAACGAGGACGGGAAGGAAGAGGCTCAAGCAGACCCCCGGCCGGCCGCCCCGGGGAGCGGCCCTTGCCCGCTCTGGGCATCGGCAGGAGGGCAGGAGAAGTGGAGGGCTTCGTTCGTGTCGCCGGCTGGCATACCCTCCCGGTGGTGTCCGCCCCCGCCGTCTCGCCGTCACGCCCGCTGCTGCTCTCGTGGCTGCCCGGCCCGGGCGACGGAAGCGACCCGGACGTGGTCCTCGGTCGCTTCCTTGGCTGGGTCGAGGCCTCGGGCCTCGCGCCGTATCCGGCGCAGGAAGAGGCCCTGCTCGAGCTGATGGCCGGCCGGCACGTGATCCTCTCGACGCCGACTGGCTCCGGCAAATCGCTGGTCGCCTCGGCCCTCCACTTCAAGGCGCTGGCCGAGGGCCGGCGCTCCTTCTACACCTGCCCGGTGAAGGCCCTCGCCAGCGAGAAGTTCTTCGCCCTGTGTCAGGAGTTCGGCGCCGTCAACGTGGGCATGCTCACGGGCGACGCCAGCATCAACTACGCTGCGCCGATCCTGTGCTGCACGGCCGAGGTGCTCGCCAACATGGCGCTGCGCCAGGGCGAGATCCTCGACGCGCCCTACGTCGTGATGGACGAGTTTCACTACTACTCGGACCGCGAGCGCGGCATGGCCTGGCAGATCCCGCTGCTGGCGCTCCCGAAGACCACCTTCCTGCTCATGTCGGCGACCCTCGGGCCGACCGTCGGCATCGAGGACGAGCTCGAGCGCTGCACCGGCCGCACGATCGCCCACGTCACCTCACGCGAGCGGCCCGTGCCGCTCGATTTCGAATACCGCGAGGAGCTGCTCCACGAAGCGGTCGAGAAGCTGGTCAAAACGAATCGGGCGCCGGTCTACGTGGTGAGCTTCACGCAGCGAGAGTGCGCTGAGCTGGCGCAGGCCCTCACCAGCACCACGGTCGCGAGCCGCGAGGAGCGCCAGCGCATCGCGGAGGCGATCGGAGACTTCCGCTTCGACAGCCCCTACGGCAAGGACGTGCAGCGCTTCGTGCGCCACGGCATCGGCATCCACCACGCGGGCCTGCTGCCGAAGTATCGCCTGCTGGTGGAGCGTCTCTCGCAGCAGGGTCTGCTGAAGGTGATCTGCGGCACCGACACGCTCGGCGTCGGCGTGAACGTGCCGATCCGCAGTGTGCTCTTCACGAAGCTGTGCAAGTTCGACGGCGAGAAGACGACGATTCTCTCGGTCCGCGACTTCAAGCAGATCGCCGGCCGCGCGGGGCGCAAGGGCTTCGACGTGCGCGGCAGCGTGGTCTGCATCGCGCCCGAGCACGTGGTGCTGAACCGCCGTGCCGATGCGAAGGCGGCCGATCCGCGCTCCGGACGCAAGAAGGCCGTGAAAGTGAAGCCGCCCACGAAGGGCTTCCTGCCCTGGAACGAGGAGACCTTCCGCCGGCTCGTCGAGCGCGATCCCGAGCCCCTCGTCTCTCGCTTCCGGGTGACGCACGGGATGCTCGTGAGTGTGCTCCAGCGCGAGAGCGAGGCCGAGCGCCCCGGCGGCGGCTACCGCGCGCTGATCGCCCTCATCGGGAGCTGCCACGAGGAGGCGCGCACGAAGCGCCGCCTGCGCCGCGAGGCGGCCCTGCTCTTCCGCTCGCTGCGGCGGGCGGGAATCCTCGAGCTGGTCTCCGACGCGACCAGCGGGCAGCGCCGCGTGCGCGTCCACGAAGACCTGCAGCGCGACTTCTCGCTGCACCAGACGCTCTCGCTCTACCTGGTGGACGCCGTCTCGGCCCTCGATCCCGTCTCGCCCACCCACGCCCTCGACGTGCTGAGCCTCGTCGAGGCGATCCTCGAGAACCCGCGCCCGGTGCTCTTCCGGCAGGTGGACCGCGCAAAAGGCCAGCGCGTGGCGGAGCTGAAGGCGCAGGGCGTGCCCTACGAAGACCGCCTGCGCGAGCTCGAGGACGTCACATGGCCGAAGCCGCTGGCGGAGTTTCTCTACGCCACCTTTGGCCTCTTTGCCGAGAAGCATCCCTGGCTCGAAGCTGAGAGCATCCGCCCGAAGTCGATCGCCCGCGAGATGGCCGAGAGCTTCATGGGCTTCCACGACTACGTGCGCCAGCTCGGCCTCGAGCGCAGCGAGGGGCTACTGCTGCGCTACCTGGGCCAGGTCCACGCCACGCTCAGCCAGTCGGTGCCCGAGGCCCTGCGCACGGAGGAGCTCGAGGAGATCCGGGCCTATCTTCGCGCGATGCTCGAGCAGGTGGACGCGAGCCTCGTCGAAGAATGGGAGCTGCTGGTGCACCCCGATCTCACGCGCCCGGCGGCGGACGCCGCCGCCCCGCCGATCCGCCGCGAGCGCGACGTGGCGGCCGATCCGCGCGTCTTCGCGGCGCGCGTGCGGCAGGAATGGCACCGGCTGGTGCAGGCGCTGGCCGCACGCGACTGGGAAGAAGCCGCGCGCTGCGTGCGACAGGAGCCGGGCGATGCGTGGGAGCCGCGCCGCTTCCAGGCCGAGCTCGCACCCTTCTTCGCCGACTACGCCGAGATCGTGACCACGCCCGATGCGCGCCGCGCCGATCGCACCACGATCCAGAAGACGGGGCCGCGAACCTGGGACGTCATGCAGACGCTGGTGGATCCGCAGGGCGACGAGCTCTGGTGCCTCTTCGGCCACGTGGATCTCACCGAGGAGACGGCGCCCGAGGGCCCGATCCTTCGCCTGCGGAGGATCGGAACGTGATCGAGACGACAGCGCCGCGGCCCCGCGCGATCGCCCTCGGGGTGCAGCTCCCGGGGCTCTCGGACGAGGAGCACGCCTCCTCGCTCGCCGAGCTCTCGCGCCTCGCGAAGACCCTCGGCTACGACGTGGTCGAGCGCGTGACACAGAAGCGCCAGGCGCTCGCGCCCGGCGCGGTCGTCGGCGAGGGCAAGCTCGAAGAGCTCGTGCGTCTCGCGGCGGACGCCGACGCCGTGCTGGTGGATCACGAGGTCACGCCGTCCCAGGCCCGCAACCTCGAGAAGGCGACGGGCAAGGAGGTGCTCGACCGCACGGCGGTGATTCTCGCGATCTTCCACCGGCACGCGCGCAGTCGCGAGGCGCGGCTGCAGGTGGAGCTGGCGCGCCTCGCCTACCTCGCGCCGCGGCTGCGCGAGGGCGGAGCCGGCCGCGACCGCCAGGGCGGCGGCATCGGCAGCAAGGGGGCCGGCGAATCGCATCTCGAGCTCGACCGCCGCAAGCTCCGCGACCGCATGGCCGAGCTGCGCCGTGAGATCGGCGCCATCGAGCGCGAAGGCGGCACGCGGCGCAGGCGCCGCGCCGAGCAGGCCACGACAGCACTCGTCGGCTACACCAACGCCGGGAAGTCCTCGCTGATGCGCGCCCTCACCGGCAGCCCCGTGCTCGTGGCCGACCGGCTCTTCGCCACGCTCGACACCACCGTGCGCGCGCTCGAGCCGCCGACGCAGCCGCGGATCCTCGTCTCCGACACGGTCGGCTTCATCAAGAAGCTGCCCCACGATCTCGTGGCCTCCTTCCGCTCCACGCTCGAGGAGGCGCGCGACGCCGATCTCCAGCTCCACGTGGTCGACGCTTCGGACCCTGCCTTCCGCGCGCAGCTCGAGGTGACGCGTCAAGTGCTCGGCGAGATCGGCGCTGCCGGCGCCCCCGTTCTGCTCGTGCTCAACAAGCGCGATCGGCTGGAGCCGGGCCGCGAGGAGCAGCTCGCGGCGGAGTTCCCCGATGCCATCCTCGTCTCGGCGAAGCGCCCGGACGACGTTGCGCGGCTGCGCGAGCGCATCCTGGCGTTCTTCGAGCAGGACATGGTAGAGGTCGAGCTCCACGTCCCCTACACCCGACAGAAGCTGCTGGCCGAGATCCACGCGAGCTGCCGCG
>CAYOIG010000369.1:0-4492 GCA_964403915.1 uncultured Myxococcaceae bacterium | reverse complement strand
CCCCCGCGAACGAAGCGGTGCGTGCGAAGGCGAAGCGCTCCCGGGCAGCCGTCGGGGAGCGCCGCGCCGGCAACCAGCGCCGCCTCGACCTCGCGGCGGATCGCGTCCGGGTCTTTCGCCGCACGCTCGGGCACCTCGCTCCGGATCCGGTCGGCGATTCCCGAGAGCGAGAAGGGCCGCCGTGCGATGAGCTCGCCGAGCTTCCAGAGCACCGCCGCCTCGCGCGCCGCACGCGCGACCTCTCTCCCCTCCGGGCTGCCGCCGAGCGTGCAGACCGCGCGCCGCACCGCCTCCTGGTCGCGCGGATCGGGCGGCGCGACGGCCACGGGCTCGGCGGGCCAGCGCGCCTCCTTTGGGACCTCGAGATCGGCGATCGTCTCGCCGAGCACGCGAATCGTGGCCTTCTCTACACCCGTGAGCTTCGAGAAGAACTCGCGAACGGCCTCGTCGCGGAGCCTCGCCACGTCGTCCGGGCTCTTCCCCGTCTCGTCGATGCTCTTGATCGTCGCCGAGGTGCCGATCGCGACGAGGCTCGGGTGGCGCGTGCGGTCGGTGGGATCTCCCGGCTCCCAGTCCTGCAGCGCCCGCCGCAGGTGCGCGACGAGCCTCCGGTAGAGAAGGGCGATGTTCGCGCCGAGGCTCCCGCGGTAGCTGTGCACCTCGTCGAGCACGACGAAGCGGCAGCGGTGATTGGCGAAGATCGCCTCGCGGTCGGCCGGCCGCACCAGCAGGTACTCGAGCATCACGTAGTTGGTGAGCAGGATGTGCGGCGGGCTTCTCCGCAGGCTCTCGCGATCCTCTTGGCGGGTGGTCCGGTCGTAGCGCGCAACGCGTACGTGACCGTGCCCCGAGGCCTCGAGGTACTGCCGGATGCGCTCCTCCTGATCGTTCGCGAGCGCGTTCATGGGATAGACGAGCAGGGCCGTGAGCCCCGGCCGCGAGAAGCGCACGGCGTCTGCGATGGCGTTCTGGATCACCGGCAGGAGGAAACACTCGGTCTTCCCAGAGCCCGTGCCGGTGGTGACGACGAGCGGCGTCGCCGCCGGATCGAGCAGGTGCCCGATCGCGTCGCTCTGGTGGAGATACGCGCGAGGGCTCCCGCTGCGCTCGCCCATCGCCCGGGCGAGCGCCGCGTCGATCCCGAGGTCGCGCCAGGCCTTTCCGTCCTTGAACGGCCGGTGCGCCTGGAAGAACGGCTCCTGCGCGAGAAACCCCGCCTGCTCGAGGGCGTCCTCGAGCGCCTTGCGGAGCGCAGGGTCGCTCGCGCGGAACTCGGTGGCGAGGTAGCTCCGATATTCGTCGAGCGCGCGGTCGACGAGCGTGATGGGGTGGAGGGTCATGCCGAATCACGCGGGCTGCGCGCGAAGCGCCACCGCATGAATGCGATCGAGCACATCGACGATCTCTCGATCGATTCGTTCGGCAGGCACCAGCCCCGCCAGCTCGTGGTAGTCGCTCTTCGTCATCAGGTTCGGGAGATCGAGGCGCTTGTAGAACTCCGCAAAGACCCGATCCAGGAACTCGTCGCTGGCCTTCACCGTACGCCACCAGTCATCGGCTGGGTCTCGCATCGCAGCGGGAGGAATGCGCTCCGACACGCACGATCGCATGAGATCCCGTCTCTTCGACACCTCGGCCTGCTCGAAGAGCGGCCCGGGGAGGGCGAGCTGCTTCGCCTCCCGCTCTGCGTAGCGCTCCAGCACCTCCGGGAAGCAGAGGTAGTTCTCGATCTCCCGCCTGCTCCAGCGCCGGCACGTGAGAGGGCCCTTCTCGGGAGCGAATCCCTCCTCGTGATCGAGCACCGCGATCCCGACCAGGCTCGGAGCCGCCTCCCGGAGGCCATAGAAGTGGCTCTTCGCCTGAGAGAGCTGGTTGCCCACGTAATGGACGAACGGGCGCTCGAGGTCTGCCGCGGCCGGATGACCGAGAGTCTGCGCGAAGGCTGCGAGGGCCCTCAGATCGGTCGCACCCTCGAGGTAGAGCACCCAGCCCCGTTCTTCAGCCAGGTAGTAGTGCTCGAAGCCGATCGACTTGAGAGCCTTCACCGCCTGATGCCCCCGATCGTCGATCCGGTGAGGCTTGCCGACGAAGGCCACCACCACGTCCCGATCGGCGGCCTCGTTGAGCAAGACCTCGGAATGGCTCGCCGCGATGACCTGCCCGCCCACCTCCCGCGCAACCGTGGTGACGATGTCATAGACCTGCCGCTGCCGGAGAATCTCGAGATGCGCATCGGGCTCGTCCAGCAGGAGAACGGACCCGGGGTTCGTGTACAGGAAGGCCAGCAGCAGAAGCGTCTGCTGCAAGCCGCGCCCGGCGCTCGAGATGTCGAGCTGCACCCCGCTCCGGTCCCGATAGGACATCGTGATCTCGCCCCGCTCGACGATGTACTCGGGAAGATCGAGCGACACGCCGAAGAGGGCAGCGATCTTCTGCTGGAGCTCGTTCCAGCCGCCCGACGAGAGCCTGCTCTCCGAAAGCTGGTAGCAGAGGTTCCTGAGGACCTCGGCCGTGCGACCATCGCCGAGCCGGACCTGGATCGCGCCCGGCTCGAGGCGCAGCTCGCTGGCCGCGAGCCCCGACATCGGCTGCAGGAAGGCCATCCGCACCTGCAGAGCGGCGGCGGGCACCTCTCCGGGGCCGTTGCCACCGCCGGGCGAGAGGGGCCGACAGTAGATCGACTCGGCATTCGCGAAGTCGAACTCGAGGCCGCACTCCCAGCGCTCGCTGTCCACGACCCCATGAACCACGATCTCGAGGCGAACGTTCTGCGTCCGCTGCTTGCCGTTGTCCCGCTCGACGTCGCGAACGTGGAGATCTCGCCAGAGGAGCTTGCTGTCGGGCACGGGGGCCGAGAGGAGATCCCGGCGATTGATTGCGACCCCTCTTCGGATCTTCGCCGAAGAGCCCTTCCCCTTCTTCTCGTGCCAGCGCCGCAGGCCAATCTCCCAGAGCGCGAGGGCCTGCAGAACGGACGTCTTTCCGGCGTTGTTCGGGCCGATGAGAAGGACGTTCTGGCCGAGCTCGACCTCCGCCTCTTCGAAGCGTTTGAAGTTCCGGACGATGATCCGCTCGAGCATTCACTCCCCCGATCGGATCGAGCGGCGATCGATCGCGCCGGCGAGCCCTTGCCGAAGCCCGCAGAGTACGACCGACACCACGGGCTTCGCCATCCGTGAGAACGACGTCGCGGCTCGATCCTGTCGAGGCCACGTGGCGTGAGAGAGGCGCTGCAGATTCCGACACGTCAGGGGATCGTCGCTCCTGTGTTGGGGTCCACGCGAACGATTCGGACGTGTGGCGTGAGGTGGTCGAAGTCTCGGTCGCTGGTCAGCAGGTAGGCACCAGCGGCGACCGCCGTGGCCGCGATCCAGAGATCGTTCTTGCCCATCCGTTTGGCCGGACGTGCGAGTCGCTCCGAGAAGTGGTCGAGTTCGGCGTAGCGTTCGATGACATCGCCCTGCTCGAGATGGATCACCGTGAGCTCGCCGATGAGATCGTCGAGCCGGCGCTGACTTGGAGCGCCCCAACCGAGCTTGCGCGCCAGAGACTTGAGTTCGCCCACCGGGACGACCGAGATGATCGGCCTCTCTGTTCGCTCGCGTAGCTTGTGATCCTCATCGACTCGCCTCCCGATGGCTCTTCCGCGGATCAGCTCCACGAGGATGCTCGTGTCGAGGACGATGGAATCCGTCTCGAGGATCAAGAGATCTCGTCCAGCACTGCGCGGATCTCCTCGTCCGTCTCCTCACCGGGCCACCGGCCGAAGATCGCGTTCAGCCCAGAGCGCGGGCCCTGCGGCTTGCGCACGTCCGGAGCAGAGAGCGGCCGTGCCAGTGGCATTGGCGCGAAAGAGAAGAGCGCGAGATCCCGATCCCCGGCGTCCTCGATGCGTTCGGCCTCGATCCGTTGGACGAGACCACCGCTGGTGAAGTGCGCTGTTCCAGAGACGACGACCAGTGCCCCCCAGGGCTGGCGGAGATCTTCGGCGCGCTCGGTCACGCCTCGGACTCGCTCCCGGTCCCTACCGACCAGCAGCGTGAACGTGTGATCGCTGTGCCGGATCGCATCCAGCTTCCCGGAAACGCGGACGTGTTGCGCTCTCGGAATCTTTCGTTCGAGCTCGCGTAGCCCGGCAAGGCTCGTCCGGGCGAGGCGAAGCCTCACCTCCGGATGGCCGTTCGCCGGGCGTCGGAACTCGACCTGGTCCACGCCGTGATCGAAGACTCGCTGGAATCGCCGGAAGGTCTCGAGGAGCGGCGCATCGTAGGTGTCGGGCCGATCCTCGGCTCCGAGAGCGGCCGAGAGCGAGTCCGTCAGGTAGTCGATCGCGGGCGTGTGGAGATCGAGTTCGGGGAAGAGCTCTGCCTGTCGGAAATGGTCGGGGGCCGCCTCCCAGATCGAGGGTGCTTCGAGCCGAAGGACCGTGGAACCTTCGACGATTTCGACGCGAAACTCACTGGCCTGCGCGATCCACCCGGGCAGCGAGCCG
>CAYOIG010000368.1:0-4191 GCA_964403915.1 uncultured Myxococcaceae bacterium | reverse complement strand
GGGTACGAATCTCTCCTCGATCGCACGGCGCGCGCGCTCGAGCCGCTGCTCGACGTGGCTCCGCCCGATCCCTCGCGCATCCGAGCGCGCGATCTCTGGCCGCTGCTGCGCTCCGCCGGGCGCGGGCTTCGCATCGGAAGCGATTTCTCGCGCGCCGTCGCACTCCTGCTCGGGCCGGCCCGGCCGACGCTCGAGACCTTCTTCGAGAGCGAGCCGCTGCGCTCGACGCTCGCCACCGACGCCGTGATCGGAGCCTGGGCCTCGCCGTCATCGCCCGGCACGGGCTATGTGCTCTTCCACCACGTGATGGGCGAGACGCATGGCGCGCGCGGCGTCTGGGCCTACGTCGAGGGGGGGATGGGCGCGCTCTCGGCCGCGCTCGCCCGTGCGGCCACGGACGCGGGTGCCGAGATCCGCTGCGAGACTCCCGTGCGCAGCATTCGGATCGAGAAGGGCCGGGCGACGGGTGTCGTGCTCGAGGACGGGAGCGAGATCGCGGCAGGGCTCGTGGTCTCGAACGCGGATCCGCAGCGCACGCTGCTCGGCCTCGTGGGTCGCGACGCGCTCCCCGACGACGTCGTGCGCGGCCTCGAGGCGCTCGACTTCCGCAGTCCGTCGCTCAAGATGAATCTCGCGCTCGATCGCCTGCCACGCTTTCCGGGCCGGACGCCCGCGGCTCCCGACCCTCCGCAGCCCGGTCCCGAGCACGCGGGCACGATCCACGCCGGCGCAGCCGATCTCGATGCGCTCGATCGCTGCTTCGAGGAGGCGCAGGCGGGCCGCCTGCCCGAGCGGCCGATGATCGAGCTCACGCTTCCGTCTGCACTCGACCGCACGCTCGCGCCCGAGGGCCGGCACGTCGCATCCCTCTTCGTGCAGCCGGTGCCCTTCGCCGTTGCGGGGGGCTGGGAGGCCGCGCGCGATCCGTTCGCCGATCGCGTGCTCTCACTGCTCGACGAAGTGGCGCCGGGCTTCTCCGCGAGCGTGCTGCAGCGCGACGTGCTGGCGCCGCCGGACCTCGAGCGCATCTTCGCGCTCACGGGCGGCAACATCTTCCACGGCGCGATGTCGCTCGATCGCCTGCTCTTCATGCGGCCGCTTCCGGGGTGGACGGGCTATCGCACGGCCGTGCCCGGGCTCTGGCTGTGCGGCGCCGGCACCCATCCGGGCGGCGGGGTCATGGGCGCCTGCGGCCGCAATGCGGCGCGCGAGATCCTGCGCGAAAGGCGGCGCGCGCGGCGGTAGCGGGCCCGCGGGCCAGGTGCGCGCAGAGGGCCTTTCCACCCGCCCCGATGCGTGCCATTCTCGCGGGGCTGCGAGGCGCGGCCGCCGGGATCGCTCCCGGCCCCGGAGCCCATCGCAGCCTCGAGCCCATCCGGATACGGCGCATCCGCGGGCATGCCGGCCACGGCCGTAACGTGAGGAGCGCCTTCCATGACATCCCCGAGCTTCGGGGGCACGCGCCGTGCCCTCCTGCCGCGCGTCTGCGCCGCGACCGCTCTCCTTCTCCTGGGCGGCGCCAGCGCGCCCGGACCCTGTGCGCCCACCGGGCAGCCGGCTCTCGACCTTGCCGTCACGTTGCGAGAGACCGCGGGCATCGCCCGCCGCGGTGAGCTGGTCACGTTCGGCGTTCCCGTGGCGCGCGAGACCGGCCTCACGTCTGCGGCCTCCGTCAGCGTGGTCGGAATCGGCGGTGCGCTGCCCGCGCAGGTGCGCGCCACCTCGCGCTGGGGCGCAGGCCCGGAAGATCCTTCCGCGCCGATCCGCTGGCTGCTCGTTCGCACGCTCGTCGATCTTCCCGCCGGCGCGAGCACGCCACTGAGGGTCTACGACGCGGGCCTGCCGCAGGCGGACGCGATGGCGGTGACGGAGTCGGCCGAGGCCTTCGCCATCGACACGGGCGCGCTGGTGGCCACGGTGTCGAAGCAGCGCGGCACACTCCTCGAATCGGTGCGCGTCGCTGGCGCGGAGCAGCTCGATGCTGGCGACAGCGCGCAGGGCATCCGCATCACGCTGCCCGGCGGCGGCGTGCTCACGAGTCGCTCCGACGCCCGTGTGCTCGCGACCGAGATCGTCGAGCGGGGCCCGGTCGCCACCACGCTGCACCAGCAGCTCGAGATCGACGACGCCCGTCTTCGAAACGAATCGGCCGAGAGCTGGAGCGCGAACGCCTGCTTTCCGTGGCTGTACGCCTGCACGGAGCTGCAGCGCTATCGCGTGCGCCTCTCGGTATGGAGCACGTTCGTGCGCGGCTCGGGCGCCGTGCGCCTTAGCGTGCGCGTCGAGAACGTGAGCGTATGCCCGGTGACCGAAGACGGCGCCAAGCACTGCGCGCTCGAAGGCTCGCTCAACTCGGTGGCCTGGGAAGACCTGACGCTTCATCTCGCACTGGCGCAGCCAGCCGGCGCGTTCCGTTCGGGCCCGGCGTCGGGCTCTCTCGATGCGCCCGCACTCGTCTACCAGGACTCCTCGGGCATCGAGGCCTGGGACTACTATCGAACCCTCCCGCCCGTCGGTGGCAACGGCTATACGCCCGGCGGCTGGGAGGCTCGCGGCCCCGCGAACGTGAGCTTCCGGGGCTTTCGCACCAGCAGCGGCGGCACGACGATCGACGCGGGCGACCGCATGCCGGGGTGGCTCGCCCTATCGGGCGACTCCGGCCTCGTCACCGTGGCGGTGGCCGATGCGTGGAAGCACTTCCCGATCGCGCTGCGTGCGACGTCGGGCGCGGTCGAAGCGGGGCTCTTCCCGTCCGAGTTCGAAGCGCGCCATGGCCTGCGTCCGGGAGAGCGCAAGACGCACGAGGTGGCGCTCTACTTCGGCGCCGACGCAGCCGGCGATGCTTCCGAGCGTCTCCACGCGTGGATCGAGCGTCCGATCCGCTTCGCATGGGACACCGCCCGGGCGGTCTCGACCCGCGCCGTGCCGGGTCTTTCGCGCGCCGGTCTCGAGCCGGACTACGACCTCTGGAACCGCGCATCGGTCGACGCGACGGTGAGCGAAGCCCACAACCCGAGCCCGTGGTTCGTGCCGTCGAGCCTCGTGCGTGTGCGCGACCAGAGCGCCCTGTGGGGCAAAAAGGAGGCCGGATTCCTGCCGAACGACAACGAAGCCGAGACCTCGACGGATCTATCGAAGTATCTCCAGTATCACGGCTTCCTGCTGCAGGCGCTTCGGAACGCAGGCACCGACGACGCGCTCGCCGACTCCTGGTGGGAGCTGGCCGTGGACGCCAACCGCGCGCAGGCCGACTTCGGCTACCTCGTCCTGCCCTACGCCGAGCCGGATTCTTCCTGGCCCGGCATCAACCTCGCGCACTGCTTCCACGAGAACGCCGAGAACAAGACGTTCCCGCGTGGCGGGGGCTTTGGCTGCGACTTCGCCGGTGACGTCACCGGCATGAGCCTGCTCTACGTGCTCACGGGCTGGGGGCCTGCTCTCGATGCCATCGTCGCCCACGCGGAACACGTGCGCGGCGACGCGCTCCGGCGCACGAGCTACGCACGGGAGACGCGGGCCTTCGGCTCCCGCATCGAGGTGCTCGTTGCTGCATGGGAGCTGCTCGGCGACGTGCGCTACCTCGAGGCCGCGAGCCACCTGCTCGACGTGATGGAAGCGGAGGGCGGCACGGCCTACCTCGGCTGCCCGTGTCCGGGCGCGCCACCGGATCAGGCCTTGAACGGCCTATTCACGGGCTGGCTGCTGCGCTCCCTGGGGCGTCTCGCCGATGCCTGGGCCGTCGCCGCGGGCCCGGACAGCGCGCCTCATGCACGCGCGGTCGCGCTGCTCGGCGCGCACGCCGACTGGTACGCGCGGGAGGTCCTGTTCACGGCGCCGTCCCCGGTGACGGGCGAGCTCGAGACCGTGCTCCCCTACCTGTGGTATCTCGACGGTCGCGCCGAGAACCGCGACCCGGTATCGGCCAGCTATGGCCTCATGGCGGTGGACGGCCTCACGGCGGCGTCACGACTCACCGGCGATGCACGCTACCAGGCGAGTGCCGAGGCGCTCTTCCGCACGATCCTCGAGACGCCCTTCTACTTCGGCGCCTGGCCGCAGTTCGTGTACTCGACGATCAACGACGCCGGAAAGCTGGCGACCTTCGGAGGCGAATTCATCGAGCGCAGCGCGAGCGGAGCCCCGGCGCGCTGACGCGTTTCAGACCGGATTCGAGTGCAGGTACGCCTGCAG
>CAYOIG010000367.1:0-2643 GCA_964403915.1 uncultured Myxococcaceae bacterium | reverse complement strand
ACCCTCGCACCGCCGCCGCTCCGCTGCGACCCCGGCGCGCCGTACACGGACGATCCCTTCTCGCACGCGCGGCGCGAGGCGCGGCGCATCGGCGGCGGCCCGTTCGCGATCGGCGGCGAGAGCCCCGTGCGCGTCGAGATCGAGATCGGAGAGATTCCGGCTGCCATCGGGCCGTTCGTCGATCGACTCTCCATTGCGCTCGTGGCACAGACGGACGTCGATTGCGAGGGGCTCCTCGCGGACTGCGACGCGGCAGGCGCAGCGCGCCTCGGCGACTTCGCAGCCGCTCTCGCCGGAGCGGGAATCCGGGCTCCCCTCGCGGCGCGCCTTCCGGCCGCCGCTGTCGGTGTTGCCGCAAAGTCGGTGGCGAGGGTCGTCGTCGCCGTCTCGGAAGCGACCCGCGCGGAAGAGCTCGCTGCCGCCACCGCGAGCGCGGCGCGCCACGGCATTGCTGCCGAGTGGCAGCTCACGGGCGAGCCGCCTGCGATCCCCGCGCTGGTGGACCGCGTGCTCGGCGCGGGAGGCGCGGGCGACGAGGTTGCGGCGCTGTTCTCGGTGGCGTCGAGCCTACCCGTCCACGCGACGCGGGCTCTCGCGGCGCGGCTCCGCGCGCGGGGCGCGGCCGGAGTTCCCATCGTGCTTCGCCATCGGCGGCGCGTCGATGCTGGCGACGAGGACGCGATCCTCGCCGCCGCCACCGACCTCGGCGCGCTCCTGTGCGACGGCATCGGCGACGCGGTGGCGCTCGGCGGCTTCGACGACCCGGCCCGCGCAGTCGGCCTCGCCTACCGCATCCTGCAGGGCGCGCGACTTCGCACCTCGTGGACCGAGTTCATCTCCTGCCCCTCGTGTGGCCGCACGCTCTTCGATCTCGAGGAGACCACGGCGCGCATCAAGGCGCGTACCCAGCACCTCGCGGGGCTCAAGATCGCGGTGATGGGCTGCATCGTGAACGGCCCCGGTGAGATGGCCGACGCCGACTTCGGCTACGTCGGCGCGGGGCCGGGGATCGTGAACCTCTACGTCGGCAGGGAGGTCGTCGAGCGACAGGTGCCGCAGGACGAGGCGCCGGACCGCCTCGTCGAGCTGATCCGCCGCTGCGACCGCTGGACCGACCCGGCCTGATCCGCAGCTGGCGGCTCCGGCCGCGCGCCACTCTCGCCACGGGCACCGGCGTCGAAGATCTCGCATACTCGGCAATGCCTCATCCCGACATCGGACGACCGGCGCGGCTGCTGCCGGCGGTGTCCGGGGTGGGCCGTGCCCGAAATCAGCCGCTTCCTGGGGATCGTGATCCGCATGTACTACCGTGAACACGCGCCCGCGCACTTCCATGCACGGTACGGCGACTCAGCGGTCACGGTCGAGATCGAGACGGGACGAGTCGAGGGATCGTTTCCGCCCCGCGCGCTGAGACACGTTCTCGAATGGCGGCTCATTCACCGTGACGAGCTGGCCGATGACTGGACGCTTGCGGTAGCTGGCGAGCCGCTGAGACCTATCGCGCCGCTGGAGTAGAGATGGGTCTTCCTCACGTGGTGAAGGCGAAGGCGCTCGGGGGCTTCAGGGTCCACCTGTTGTTCAGCAACGGGGTGGAGGGCGAGGTCGACCTCGGCGGAGATCTCTGGGGGTCGGTCTTCGAGCCGCTACGAGACCCTGCGTACTTCGCGCGGTTCACGGTCGATGACACCCTCGTCTGGCCGAACGGAGCAGATTTTGCTCCGGAGTTCCTCTACGAGCGCATGACGGCGGAACGGCGCGAGAAGCAGCGCTGAAGCCGCCTCAGCGCCCCGGTTCGAAGCGCAGAACCACGTCGTAGAGATCGCCGCCGAGGTGCCGCGCCACCGAGGCGTCTTTCAGCATGGCGATCTTCAGTGTGTCGGCGCGCAGACGCGCGTTCCAGTTGCTCTCGACCGCGCGGCCCATGCCTTCGAGGACGACGAGGTCGGGCGGATGGCGCGCGATCTCGTCTCGCAGCTCGGGGCCGATGGCTCGCAGATCGATGAGCGGAAGGCCATTGCCGCTGGTGACCATCGCGAGCGCGCCCTCCGAGAGGCCTGCGGCGAGAGATTCGTCGGCGGTCGCGGCCTTGCCCACGAGCGCGACCAGCTCGTCGTGGGTCACGTCGTTCAGCGCCGGCGTGCGGTTCGCAGACAGGACGACACGGGCGCCCCTGCGAAGCAGCTCGCGGGCGAAGGGGAGCATGCCGAGCACGACGTCGCTGCCGGCGTTGTCGACGAAGAGCAGCGCGGAGCGGACGCCGCAGGAGAGCCGCGCGCGGAGGGCTTCGAGATCGTCGACGAGCCAGGGGCGCGGCGCGAGGCGCGCGCGAACGGCGGCGAACTCTGCATCGCCGTTCGCAAAAAGCTCGGCCGCCGCGTGGGAGCCGAGGTCGAAGACGTTGCCCGCGAAGACGCCG
This sequence comes from uncultured Myxococcaceae bacterium, assembly GCA_964403915.1. Taxonomy (GTDB): domain Bacteria; phylum Myxococcota_A; class UBA9160; order UBA9160; family UBA9160; genus MYXO. The sequence goes on along the minus strand of CAYOIG010000367.1, from coordinate 224 downwards.
CGAACGAGAGCGTCGAGGCGCGCATCGGTCGTGAGCGCATCGATCTCCTCCAGCAGCCGCGGAAGGAGCGCCAGGGCCGCGGCGTTCTCGCGCTGCTTCACGCGCAGGAATGGGTCGGCGACACCCGCGGCGCGCAAGAGCCGCTCCCGCTCTGCGCAGAGCGTGAGGGTGTCGAAGGGGCCGGCGGCGGGATCGCGTTCGAGCGCAGCGACGTGGGCCCTGAA
>CAYOIG010000366.1:0-4742 GCA_964403915.1 uncultured Myxococcaceae bacterium | reverse complement strand
CCATCGTAGCGAGTCCTGCGGAGGCTTCGTAGGCCCCGGGCCTGATCGCCGCCTTGGACCGCATGAGCTGCGCGAACGCCCGTCGCGCGCTCGAAACCGCGGTGATGGTGGAGCTGGAACGCCGCCGCTGCTGGACGAGGCGTTCGTGAGGCTCCCGCCCGACGGGGTCTCAGCGCGGGCTCAGAAGCACCACCGGGATCTCACGCGGCGTCTTCTTCTGATACGCATCGTAGTCCGGCCACTGCGCAGTCATGAGCGGCCAGACGCGTACCTTCTCGGCGGCCGTTGCGGTGTGCGCACGCACGGGGATCACGTCGCCCCGGACCTGGATCTCGATATCCGGGTGGGCGAGGAGGTTTCGGTACCAGCCGGGATGTTCCGGCGCGCCGCCCTTCGACGCCACGATCACGTAGTCACCGCCGTCGCGGGCATAGATGAGCGGGAACTTCCGCACCTGGCCGGTCTTGCGGCCGCGGGTCCGGAGCACGAGACAGCTCGTGCCATTCCAGTCGTGGCCGACCTTCCCGCCAGTGGCTTCGTATTGGCGCACGTGATCGTCACCGAAGAGGCTGAAGTCGGGCATGGCGAGAGCGTACTACCCCTTGCGCGCTCCGCGAGGGGAGGGGTGCGAGCCACGCGGGGCGCCACCGAAGGCCGCCCGCTCAGGCGAGGAGCTCGAGCACGCGCTCCGGCGGGCGCCCGACCACGGCGCGCAGGCCGCGGATCGCGATCGGCCGCTCGACGAGGAGCGGATGCGCGGCCATCGCGTCGAGGATCTCGTCCTCGGTGCTCGCGGCCGTGAGGCCGGCGCGGGAGTACTCGGCCTCCGACGTGCGCACCCAGCGTGAAGGCGGAAGTCCGAGCTTTTCTCGAAGCCGCACGAGTGCAGCGCGGTCGAGGGGGGCCTTCAGGTACTCGACGACCTCGAACGGAACGCCGCGCGCCTCGAGGAGCGCGAGCGCAGCGCGGCTCTTCGAGCAGCGCGGGTTGTGCAGGAGCGTCAGCACTTCGACCAGACTGATAGCACCCTCGCCCACCAGGAAGGCTTCCTGACCGAGCCGTTCACGACTGGTACGGGCTCCGGTAGCTCTGCAGGATGCGCACGTAGTTGGCGCGTTCGAAGGCTTCGGGGTTCGCGACCTTGCGCAGGCTCATCGAGCCGCGGATCTGCGCGACGCCGGCGCACTCGTGGCGCTCGAGCCACGCGGAGAGGCCGTCGACGAGCGTGCGCAGGTGCGCGGTGCCGTGGCGCAGCAGCGCGGAGGTGGTCATCACCACGTCGGCGCCCGCGAGCAGGTACTTCACCACCTCCGTCGCCGAATCGACGCCGGTCGTGGCTGCGAGCGAGGCATGGACGCGCCCGTGCAGCAGCGCAATCCAGAGCAGCGGCAGACGGATCTCGCTCGGGTGGCTCAGCTCGAGGCTGGGCTCGACCTCGAGGCGCTCGAGGTCGAAGTCGGGCTGATAGAAGCGGTTGAAGAGGGCGAGTCCGTCGGCGCCAGCCGCCACGAGGCGAGCCGCCAGCTCGCCCGGCGCGCTGAAGAAGGGGCTGAGCTTCACGGCCACGGGGATCTCCACTGCGCGCCGCACGGCTGCAACCAGATCGACGGTTCGCTGCTCGACCTCGCGCGCCGAGGTCGCGGGATCGGTCGGCAGCGAGAAGACGTTCAGCTCGATGGCCTGCGCGCCGGCCTCGGCCATCAGGCGCGCAAAGCTCGTCCAGCCGTGATCGGTGGTGCCGTTGAGGCTCGCGATCACGGGCACGGCCACGGCCTCCCGGGCGCGGCGGATGAGGTCGAGGTAGTGCTCCGGCCCGACGGGATCCTGCCCGACGGCCGGGAAGAAGCTGAGCGACTCGGCGAAGCTCTCGCTTCCGAGCTCCGAGAGATGCTCGAAGGCCTCGTTCTCGTGCTGGATCTGCTCCTCGAAGAGGGAGAAGAGCACGATCGCCGATGCGCCCGCATCCTCGAGGCGCCGGATCCCGTCGAGCGACTTCGAGAGCGGCGAGGCCGAGGCCACGACCGGATGCGCGAGATCGAGGCCCAGATAGCGGGTACGAAGATCCATTCGTCCTCTCCTCTCACTCCCGCTCGCGCAGCCCTGCGAGATGCTCGTAGAGCCAGACGCGCTGCGCGTTCGACTTCTCGGCCTGCGCCAGCAGCCGCTCCGCCGTGGCCGGATCGGTGCGCGCCAGGATGCGGAAGCGAAGCTCGTTGTCGGTGAACTCGCGCAGCTTGATCGTCGGATCGGCGGAGTCGAGCACCAGCGGGTTCTCTCCCCGCTCGCGCAGACCGGGGTTGTAGCGGATGAGCGGCCAGTAGCCGCTGTGCACGGCCCGGCGCTGCTGATCGAGGCCGAGCTGCATGTTGATGCCGTGGGCGATGCAGTGGCTGTAGGCGAGCACGATGGCGGGGCCGGGGAACGCCTCGGCCTCCCTCAGCGCGAGCAGCGTCTGCTGCGGATTGGCGCCCATGGCGACGCGCGCGACGTAGACGTGGCCGTAGGCGATGGCCTGCAGCGCCAGATCCTTGCGCTCGACGCGCTTTCCGGCGCTCGCGAACTTGGCCACTGCGCCGAGAGGGGTCGCCTTCGAGGCCTGGCCGCCGGTATTCGAGTAGACCTCGGTGTCGAGCACCAGCAGGTTCACGTTGCGGTCGCTCGCGAGCACGTGGTCGACGCCGCCGGCTCCGATGTCGTAGGCCCAGCCGTCGCCGCCGATGATCCAGACGCTCCGGCGCACCAGGTGGTGAGCAACGGCGAGCAGATGCTTCGCCTCGGCCGTCCCGATCTCGCGCAGGCGCGCGCACAGGCGCTCAACGCGCTCGCGCTGGGCGCGGATCTCGGCCTCGGTATGCTGCGGCGCCGCGAGCAGGGCCTCCACCTCCTCCTCTCCGATCGAGGCCGCGAGCCGGCGCAGCCCGGCGCAGGCGTGCGCGTGGTGATGATCGGCTGCGGCACGCATGCCGAGCCCGAACTCCGCGTTGTCTTCGAAGAGGGAGTTCGACCAGGCCGGGCCGCGCCCCTCCGCGTTCACTGCCCAGGGCGTGGTCGGGAGGTTGCCGCCGTAGATCGAGGAGCAGCCGGTGGCGTTTGCCACCAGCAGGCGATCGCCGAAGAGCTGGGAGACGAGCTTCACGTAGGGCGTCTCGCCGCAGCCGGCGCAGGCCCCCGAGAACTCGAAGAGGGGCTCGAGAAACTGCGTGCCGCGTACGGTCGAGAAGTCGACGCGAGCGCGCGGCGTCACGGGCAGCGTCTCGAAGAACGTCGTGCTCCGCCGCGCCGTCTCCAGCACGGCCTCTTTCGCGACCATGTTGATCGCCCGCTTTCGCGTCTCCTCCTTGCTCTTCGCCGGACAGACCTCGACGCAGAGCGCGCAGCCAGTGCAGTCGTCGGGGTAGACGTGCAGCGCGTAGCGCGTCTCGGGGAAGCCGCGGGTATCGATGGGCGCGGAGAGGAAGCCCTCGGGTGCATCGCCCAGCCGGTCGCTGTGGAAGAGCTTCGCGCGGATCACGCCGTGCGGGCAGACGAAGCCGCAGTTGCCGCACTGGATGCAGAGCTCCGGCTCCCAGAGCGGGACGAAGGCTGCGATGCTGCGCTTCTCGAAGCGCGCCGTGCCGCTCGGAAAGGTGCCGTCCACTGGCATCGCGCTCACCGGCAGCGCATCGCCGCGGCCCTCCAGGAGCGGTGCCGTCACGTTCCGCACGAACGCCGGGGCGTCCTCGGGCACGCTCGGCCGCGGCAGCCGCGTGCTCGTCGCACGCTCGGGCAGTGACACCGGGTGCAGATTCGCGAGCGTGTGATCGACGGCATCGAAGTTTCGCCGCACGACGTCGGCGCCCTTGCGGTCGTAGGTCTTGCGGATCGCAGCCTTGATGCGCGCGATCGCCTCGTCGCGTGGCAGCACGCCGGAGAGGGCGAAGAAGCAGGTCTGGAGCACCGTGTTGATGCGCCCGTCGAGCCCGGCCTCGCGCGCGACGCGGCTGCCGTCGATCACGAACAGGCGAAGCCCCTTCGCGAGGATCTGCTCCTGTACCGGGCGGGAGAGCTGGTCCCAGACCTCGCCGGGGCCGAAGGGGCTGTTCAGCAGCAGGGTCGCTCCGGGCGCGGCGCAGCCGAGCACGTCCGCACGCTCCAGCAGCCCGAACTGATGACAGCCCACGAAGTGCGCCTCGCGCACGAGATACGCCGACCGGATCGGCTCGCGGCCGAAGCGCAGGTGCGAGACCGTCTGCGAGCCGGACTTCTTTGAGTCGTAGACGAAGTAGCCCTGGGCAAAGAGGGACGGATCCTCGCCGAGGATCTTGATCGTGTTCTTGTTGGCCCCCACCGTGCCGTCCGATCCGAGGCCGAAGAAGACCGCGCGGTGCACGCCCTCGGGCTCGGTCGAGAAGGCCGCATCGTGGGCGAGGCTCGTGCCCGAGACGTCGTCCGTGATGCCGAGCGTGAAGCCGCTGCGGGGCTCTGGCTTCGCGAGCTCGTCGAAGACGGCCTTCAGCATGGCCGGCGTGAACTCCTTCGAAGCGAGGCCATAGCGGCCGCCCACGATCCGGGGCGCCGGCTGCGGTGCGCCCGCGAGGGCCGTCACCACGTCCACGTAGAGGGGCTCGCCGAGCGCTCCCGGCTCCTTGGTGCGGTCGAGCACCGCGATGGCCCGCACGCTGGCCGGCAGCGCGGCCCGAAGATGCGCCGCCGAGAACGGTCGGAAGAGGTGCACCTCGATCACGCCCACGCGCTCACCCCGA
>CAYOIG010000365.1:0-1812 GCA_964403915.1 uncultured Myxococcaceae bacterium | reverse complement strand
CGAGGAGGAGGGCGCCGAGCGTGCCTCCTACGCGCTCAAGCTCCTGCAGAGCGAAGGCGAGCTCACGATCGCGAGCACGGGGAAGGACCCCTCGACGGGAAGGCTCGTGACTCACGCCTACCGCGTGGAGGGCCCCGTGATGATCTTCCTCACGACGACGGCGATCGAGATCGACGAGGAGCTCTTGAACCGCTGCCTCGTGCTGACGGTGAACGAGGGCCGCGAGCAGACGCGCGCGATCCACCGGCTGCAGCGCGAGCGCCAGACGCTCGAAGGCCTGCTGCAGCGCCAGGACCGCGAGCGGGTGCTGAAGGTGCACCGCGACGCGCAGCGCCTGCTTCGCCCGCTGCTGGTCGCGAACCCCTACGCGCGAGACCTCACCTTCCTCGACCACCAGACGCGGACGCGGCGCGACCACATGAAGTACCTGACGTTGATCCGTGCGATCGCGCTGCTCCACCAGCACCAGCGCGAGGTGAAGGAGACGACGCACCAGGGCGAGCGCCTCCGCTACATCGAGGTGACGAAGGGCGACATCGCGACGGCGAACCGCCTGGCGCACGAGGTGCTCGGCCGCTCGCTCGACGAGCTGCCGCCGCAGACGCGGCGCCTGCTGGGGCTGCTCTGCGAGATGGTGCGCAAGCGCTGCGGCGAGCTCGGGATCGAGCGCGCCGACTACCGCTTCACGCGCCGCGACGTGCGCGAGGCGACGGGCTGGGGGAACACGCAGCTCAAGCTCCACCTGCGCCGCCTGGAGGATCTCGAGTACTTGCTCGTGCATGCCGGCGGACGCGGCCAGAGCTTCGTCTACGAGCTGGCCTACGCGGGCGACGCCGAGAGCGATCGCCCGGTGCTCGCTGGCCTGATCGACGCCGAGGCGCTCGAAGGGCGTGAGTACGACGCGGACCGGTCGGGGCTGGAAGTGCAGCGGTCGGCCTCGAGTCGGGCCCAAGTCGGGGCCTGGTCGGGGGGTGGCCGGGGTGGCGAGATCGAGGAGAACGATCGCGGCGACGGGAGCTTGCACGCTCTCGACGCCGAAGAGCGTCGGAACGCACGTCTCGGGAGCGATGAAGCGACGCGATCGTACGTAGCTGTACCTCGCGCGGGCGTCTCTTCTTTGGCCGCGGCTGCTAAAGCCGGAGCCCGCTGATGCCTCGGCGCGGCGGGCGCGCGAGGCGCCGCGCGCCGGTCGGCGATCCCGGCGACCCGCATGGCCTCGCGGCCTGGCGCGGGCGCTACCTCGAGTGGCTGCGAAGCCACAACTACTCCGAGGCCACCGTCGGAAACCGCGAGTCCTACCTGACCCTCTTCTGCGCGTGGTGCGAGGACCGCGGGCTCATGAGGCCCAACGAGATCACGAAGCCGATCCTCGAGCGCTACCAGCGCCACCTCTACCACCACCGCAAGCCGAACGGACAACCCCTCAGCTTCCGCAGCCAGTACAGCCGGCTCATCCCGGTGCGCGCGCTTTTCAAGTGGCTCGCGCGCCAGAACGTGCTGCTCTACAACCCGGCCAGCGAGCTCGAGCTGCCGCGCCTCGAGCACCGGCTGCCGAAGCACGTGCTGACGGCGAGCGAAGCGGAGGCCGTGCTCTCGCAGCCCGACACGAACGATCCTCTCGGCGTGCGCGACCGCGCGATCCTCGAGACGCTCTACTCGACGGGGATGCGGCGCATGGAGGTCGTGAACCTCGGCCTCTTCGACCTCGACCTCGAGCGCGGAACCTTGATGGTGCGCCAGGGCAAGGGCAAGAAGGACCGCATGGTGCCCATCGGCGAGCGGGCGGCGGCCTGGATCGAGAAGTACCGCGCC
>CAYOIG010000364.1:0-4716 GCA_964403915.1 uncultured Myxococcaceae bacterium | reverse complement strand
GCCCCCGAGCACGTCTCGGACCGTGTGCTCGCGCTGATGAAGAAGCCCGAGCAGAACGTCTTCGAGAAATTTTCGGAGCGGTTCGAAGCGGCGTCGAAGCGCGCCGGGAAGGAGCAGTACCTCGTGCCGTACTTCATCGCGAGCCATCCGGGATCGACGGTGGAGGACATGATCGCGCTGGCCGTCTTCTTGAAGGCGCGCGGCTACCGCCCGCGTCAGGTGCAGGACTTCATCCCTGCTCCGATGGACCTCGCGACCTGCATGTACTGGACGGGCCTCGACCCGCTCACCATGAAGCCGGTTGAGACTGCGCGCCGGCTGCACGACCGGAAGGTGCAACGTGCGCTGCTCCAGTTCTTCGCCCCCGAGAACTGGCTGATCGTGCGCAGGGCGCTCGAGCAGGCCGGACGCGAGGATCTGATCGGGGACGGCCCGCAATGCCTCATCCCGTCGCGGGCACCACGTGCCGGAGCGAGTCGGCTTCGGCCGGGCGAGAGGCCCTCCGACTGATCCGACCCTCAGGCCTTCCGGTCGCGGCGAACGGGCACCTTCTTGCCGCGGATCGTGCTGCCCCGCAGCACACGGATGATGTCTTCGGCCCGGGCGGCGGGAACCTCGACCAGAGAGAATCGGTCTGCGATCTCGATCGCGCCGATCGCGCCGCCGCTCAAGCCGGCTTCGTTGGCGATTGCACCGACGAGATCGCCGGGTCGCATCGCATCGAGGCGACCTGCACCCACGAAGATGCGTGCCATCTCGGTGCCGGGTGTCTGCTCCCCGCGACGGGGCGCGCCTTCCTTTCGCGGCCTGCGTGCGCCGGCGCTCGGGCGGGCCTGGAAGGGAGCCCCGCCTCGCACGGGCCGCTCGCCGCGGGGGGGCGGCTTCACGCTCAGATCCTGCTCCTCGGCCCGGGCCTCGGTTTCCGTGTGGCTCGCCTCGTGGGCGAGCTTCACCGCGGCGGCCGCCACGTCCATGAGATCGAGCTCGGAGGCGAGCTCCTCGACGATGCTGCGGAAGGGGTCGAGATCGCCGGCGAGCACCGCTTCGCGCAAAGACGCACGGGTCAGCTCGAGGCGTCGATGAAGCAGATCGGAGACCGTGGGAATCGTAGCGGTCTGGATCTTCTGCTGCGTCGCCCACTGGATGTTGCGCAGGAGACGATGCTCGCGCGGCTCGACGAACGTGATGGCGACGCCCTCGCGCCCGGCGCGACCCGTGCGTCCGATTCGGTGCACGTAGGCATCCGGCGCGGTCGGAACGTCGTAGTTGAAGACGTGCGAGACGTGATCGATGTCGAGGCCGCGTGCGGCGACGTCGGTTGCGATCAGGAGATCCGTCTTGTTGCTGCGGAAACGCTTCATGACGCGATCGCGCTGCTCCTGGGCAAAGCCCCCGTGCAGCGCCTCGGCGCGATAGCCGTGGGCGTTCATGGCCTCGGTGAGCTCGTCCACCTCGAGGCGTGTGCGACAGAAGACGATCGCGGAGGTGGGCGTTTCCATGTCGAGAACGCGACCGAGCGCCATGCTCTTGTGGACACGCGAAACGACGTAGGCGACCTGGCGCACGCGCGGCATCGCGCCCGCCTCGGTGCGTTCGCGCGCGATCGCGATCGTCACCGGATTGGCGAGGTGCCGCTTGGCGATCGCGAGGATTCGCGGCGGTAGCGTGGCGGAGAAGAGGGCCGTCTGGTGGCCGGGGGGAGTTCGCTGAAGAATGGCCTCGAGGTCTTCGGCAAACCCCATGTCCAGCATCTCGTCGGCCTCGTCGAGCACGACCATCCGCACGCGATCGAGCTTCATCGAGCCGCGCTGGAGATGATCGAGGGCGCGGCCGGGCGTCGCGACGACGATCTCGACACCGCGTTCGAGGACGCGGAGCTGCTGGAGGATCGACTGCCCTCCGTAGATCGGGAGCACCGTGGCGCCCCGCTCCTTGCCGTAGCGGTGGATCGCCTCGGCCACCTGCATCGCGAGCTCGCGCGTCGGCACGAGCACGAGCGCGTGAGGGCTGCCCCGCCCGACCTCGAGGCCGGCGGTGCGCTGGAGGAGCGGAAGAGCGAACGCGGCGGTCTTGCCCGTTCCGGTGGCCGCCTGCCCCAGCAGGTCGCGTCCCGCGAGCAGCGGCGGAATCGCCTCGCGCTGAATCGGGGTCGGCTCTTCGTAGCCGAGCGTCGTCAGGGCCAGCAGCAGCTCGGGCGCGACGCCGAGCGCGGAGAACCCGCTGGCGCCGGCAGGCTGCGCAATGGAGGACGGATCGTTCTTCGAGGTGGAGTCTGTCATGGGGGATGCGGACCCGGGGGCACGCGGGCGGAGTATTGCATAGGCGTGCCCGAGGCGTGAACGCTGGGGCTGCGCGAGCCGGGGCGGGGTTTGTGTGCCGCGCGAGCGGAGCGCACACTCGCGCGCATGCCGCGCTCGCGCAACGCGTCCCAGAGCTCGCACGAAGCCGATCTGGTGGTCGTGGGTGCGGGTGCAGCCGGTCTTTGGTGCGCGCAGCGCGCTGCCGCGCTGTGCGGGTCGGCGGTGCGAGTCCTGGTGCTCGAGAAGACCCCACGCACGGGCACCAAGGTGCTTGCCAGTGGAGGCAGCCGCTGCAACCTGACGACGACTCTGGACGCGGAGCGCGCCGGCAACCTGTTCGGCAGGAAGGGCGCCCGATTCCTGAAGCACGCGCTGCGGGTGCTTCCGCCGCTGGCGGTCCGCGAGCGTTTCGCGCGTTGGGGCGTGCCGAGCGTGGAAGCGCCCCTCGAAAAGGTCTTTCCGAGCAGCGGCCGGGCGCGCGACGTGCGCGATGCGCTCGAGCGCGCGCTGCTGTCGTCGGGCGCCCGCCTGCGGTGCAATGCCGCGGTCCGGTCGCTGGCACCGACCGAGACGGGCTTCGCGCTGCAGCTCGAGAGCGGAGAGGTCGTTCGTGCGGGGCAGGTCGTGCTCGCAGCCGGCGGCATGAGCTACCCGAAAACAGGCACGACAGGCGACGGCTATGCCTGGCTGCGTGCGCTCGGCCTGCCATTGGTCGCACCCGTGCCGGCGCTGGTGCCGCTCTCGAGTCCGGCGCCCTGGGTGCGTGCGCTTTCGGGCGTTTCGCTGCAAGAGGTCGAGGTCAGCATGCACGACGCGAGCGGACGTGAGCTCGGTCGGCGAAGACGCCCGCTCCTGTTCACACACCGCGGCGTGTCGGGACCGGCGGCGATGGATCTCTCGGAGATCGTGTCGCGTGCACGCTCGCTCGCGGGTGACGCTCCCGTGGCTCTCACCCTGCGCGCGGACCTGTTTCCTTCGGTCTCGCGCGATCGACTGCGGACCGAGCTGATCGCCGCCGCGGCCCGGCCGCAGCCACCGCTCGTTTCGCACGTGCTCCCGGCCTGTCTGCCGCGGCGGGTGCTGCAAGCCGCCCTCGCGAGCGCCGGTTGGAGCGGGCCTGATCCCCGTGCTCACCTGCTCACGCGCGGGCTTCGCCAGGCCCTGATCGAAGCGCTCAAAGGCCTGCCCATTCCGATCGACGGCACGCTGGGTTGTGAGTATGCCGAGGTGACGGCAGGGGGGCTGGACCTGTCGGCCGTCGATCCTGGCAGCGCGCAGGTGCGCCGCTACCCGGGCCTGTACGTCTGCGGTGAGCTGCTGGATCTGCAGGGCCCGATCGGCGGACTCAACTTCCAGGCGGCCTTCGCGATGGGCGAAGTCGCGGCGCTGGCGATTGCGCGCGAATACGGGCGCTGACGGACGCTGCTGCCGTGGGCTCGGCGCCCGGCCGTCAGCCCGCCGCGCGCCCCGGCCGGATGCGGTCGGGTGGCGCAGGACGGTCCTCGGGCCGCCGCTGCGTCTCGATCAGCTCCAGCATGTTGAGCGTGAAGGTCGTGGTGCCGAGCGCCACGAAGAGCACGAGGAGCAGCGAGCCGAGCACGGCGCGCGACCAGTGCATGCTGACCTCTCCGGTCGTCGCATACTGGGCGAAGCCGGGCCAGGTCACGACGAGCGCCAGCGCGAGGAGCAGGGCGCTCCCGAGCGCGCGCGTGCGGCGTGTGAAGAGCCGGCCGAGCAGAGCCGTTGCGCCGGAGCGCGCGAGCGGGCGTGCGTGGGCGAGCACGGCGATGCGATCGGCCACCGCCGCGGCGCAGAGCACCAGCGCGCCCGCGACGGCGAGCAGCCACGCGAGCAGGATGCGGTAGATCATCCACTCTTCGAGATGCCCCTCGCGCAGCCAGAGCCACGCGGGCGCGGCGCCGAGCGCGGCGGCGAACAGTGCGAGCAGGCCGGCAGCCAGCAGCAGCGGGCGCGCGGGGCGGTAGGTGATGGCCGCCTGTACGATCGAGCGCAGGAAGCGCGCGCCGTCACGCAGCACGGAGAGCTTCGAGCGGCCCACGCGTTCGGCGTAGGCCATGGGCACCTCGACGAGCCGGAGCCTGCCTTCGAGCAGAACGCGCGCGCTCATGGCAGGCGTGAAGTGCAGGCCGTCGGGGAGCGGATAGAGATCGGCGAGCGCCGTCCTGCGCAGCACGCGCATGCCGCTCGCCGTATCCTGCACCGTGCGCCGCGCGAGCACGCCGAGAAGGAACGCGAAGACGAGATTGCCGGCCGTGCGCACGAGCGGCATCTCGCTGCCCGCGCCCATGCGCGACCCGAGCGCGATGTCGGCGTGCTCGCGCTCGAGCGCGGTGCAGAGCTCGGCGAAGAAGCGGGGGTCGCAGGTGCCGTCGGCGTCGAGGAAGCCGAGCAGATC
>CAYOIG010000363.1:0-3134 GCA_964403915.1 uncultured Myxococcaceae bacterium | reverse complement strand
TGGCGGTGGACGACGGTGGCGTGGTGCAGGCGGCGAACGGCCCGGCCCGCAGCCATCTCGGCATCGCCACGGACCCGCGCGGAAGGCGGCTCGCCGAGCTGCTGTCCCGGCCGGGAATGGCGCCCCTCGAGAGCGCCATCGTGAGCCTTTCGAACGGAGAGAGCCCGTTCCAGGAGATCGTGCTGCAGGGCACGGGCCAGAAGCTGCGACTGCGGATCACGGGCGAGCGGCTCCTCGACTGCGATGGAAGAGCGTTCGGCCGCGTCTGGCTCCTGCGCGAAATCTCCCACGAGCCGCTGCGACGCCGATTCGAGGAGATCTTGGCCGATCTGGCCTCGGAGCCCGGGACGCTGCGTCCCTCGATCGAGGCCGCCGTCGCCGAGGTGCGCTCGCTCGGCGAGCGGGTGAAGGCATCGGGCGTGTCCTCACCCGGCATGGGCGAGCTCGCGGAGCGGACCTCGCGCACGGTGACCGCGCTCGAGAACTGGCTCGCCGTCGACGATGCGCTGTCGGACGAAGACTTCCCGGATGCGCAGCTTCTCGTGGATCGCATGCGCGTCGCGATGTCGCGCTGGCCGCTCCCCGACGAGATCCCCGCCCGTGTGCGCGAGCTCGCCAGGCGTGTGGAGGCCTATTACGAGTCCGGCGAGAACCCGAAACAGCGCGTCCTCTGAAGTGGGCACGGATGCGGAGGCGCCCGCGGGCCTCGACCGGCTCCTCCTCCGCATCGACCGTCTGCGGGCGACGGCTCGCGTCACCTACGCCTTCCACGCGCGCGAGCTTCGCCTCGAGATCGATCATGGTGATGGCTTCAGCGCGATCTTTCCGGAGACGTTCTCCTTCCACGTCGCGCGCCATGATCCGGCGGAGCTCTATCTCCAGCTCGAAGATCTATGGACGCGGCCGCGTCTGCTCTCGGCGACCGCGAGCCGTCGCGACGCCGAAGCCTTCGTGCGCCGGCTGGTGGCAGGGCTCCCGGGCCATCTCGAGCGCGTGCTCGATCGCCTGGAGCAGGCGGCTCAGCCCGGCGCAGGGGCGCTGGCGCGCGTCCATGAGGATCTCAGCGTGCTCTCACTGGTCGTGCTGCGCTTCCTCGGCGACAAGCATCTCGAGGAGAGCGAGCCGCAGCGTCTGGCAGGCTTCCACCTGCGCAAGCTGCTCTGGCGCTCCCTGTCGGGTCTCGTCTCGGAGCGTGTGAGCGTGGAGACGCTCGATCGCTACCGGGCCGGCCTGTTGGAGCGGGCCTTGCCGGGTGAGGAGGCGTCGGAGGCCACGCTGCTGCGCTCGCTCGCGGGCGGCGACGCCGGGCTCGCCGAGCGCCAGGTGCTCCTGCTGGCCGAGCGCGCCTACCACGGCTGGCTCGAGGAGGTCTGCCTCGACGAGTCGAACGGCGCCTTCGAGGGCGAAGGCTCCCCGTTCGCGGACCGGGAGACCGAGGTGCTGAAGGCGTGCGCCGTGCCTGGTGCCGCCGGCATCGTTCGCGGCCGCGACCTGTCCCCGTTTCTGCGACGCCAGCGCAACAAGGATTGTCTGCGGCTGCTCACGGGGGTCAAGCTCTACTGCCTGCGCCAGTACGATCTCGTTCACTCCTCCCAGATCATCAAGCACATGGCGCTCGTCGCCGACGGCCGGGACGAGCCCGAGCAGATTCTCACGCGCCATTCGGCACGCAACTACGGGCTCATGCTCTTTGTCCTCGCGCTGCCCTTTCTGGCGGCGACCGTGGCCTACGATCGCGCTCCGTTCTGGTTCGACCTCGCGGCGAGCGCCGAGGTCTCGATCGTGACTGCCGTCGCGTTCTGGTATCTGACGGTGCAGTTCGCGTGGCGGCGCGATCTCACGCATTTCTTCGCCGGTGTTCCGCGCGTTGGGGCCGGCATCATCGTTGGCTATCTGCCAGTCTTCCTCATCGACGAGGTCTGGGCCCTCTCGCTGAAGGCATTCGTTCCCCTCGGCGCGGTGGCCGTGCTGCTCGCGCTCACGACGCTGCTCTATCTCTACGTCGAAGTGCAGCGAAGGCTCGGCGCATCGGCTGCGGCCTTTGCGCGCGCACGGGCGATCTTCCTGCTCGGCCTGCTGCAGGCCTTCGTCTTCGGGCTCGTTGCGACGAGCCTGATCGGCCGCTTCATGACGGCGCGTGCATGGAACGAGGCCGCGGGCAGCGAGATCGCATTCGAGGTGCTCCGAAGCCAGGTGCCGCGCTTCGCGGGGGAGCTGCCGCGCGTGATGGGCCTCGACCCCGTCGTGGCCTTCCCGACGGCGGTCTTTCTGATGACATTCCTCTCTATTTTCATCGGAACCTTCCTCCAGCTCCTGTGGGAAGACATGCCCATCACAGAGCCGCTCTGAGAGGAGCCGGACGCATGCGATCCACCTCGCTGCGCACGAAGTCTCTTGCGACGTTCGTTTTCGTGCTCGGCGCCGTTGCAGGCTTCGGCGGGGCCGCCTGGGGAGACGAGCCGCTCCCGTCGCAGGGGGCGGCATGGATCCGCGTTCCCGACCCGCTCTCGGGCGAGAATCCCGGGCACCGCGTCGCCGCCGAGCCCGTGCCCGATCCGGGCAAGCCGTTCAGCGACGCCCGCTTCGGCACGCGGCTCACACGAGTGACGGCGAAGCCCGGCCTGCGGCACGAGTATTCCCGATACGATCCGTTCAACCGGGATCGATCGAAAATCGTGCTCCTCGATCCGCCGTCGGGAGAGCTGCGCGTCTACCGCGCCGACTCCCCTCCCTACGATCGCCCGGAGAATCTGATCGCGACGCTCGATCTCGAGCAGCCGCGATGGGACGTGACGGAGCCGAACCTCCTCTGGGGCCTGCGCGACTTCCAGATCCGGACGCACGACTTCACAACGGGCAAGACGAAGGTCATCAAGGACTTCGCGCGAGATCCCGCGGTGGCGCCCCTGCTGCAGGCGGGTAAGGACCTCTACCGGATCACCACCAAGGACGAGGGAGAGCCGTCGCGCGACATGCGCTACTGGGCGCTCGGCCTGCAGGGCAGCAAGGACGACTACCGCCTGCGTCATCTCCTCACCTGGGACCGCAGCACCGACCGCGTGCTCGGTGTCTACGAGTTCTCGAAGGCCGAGGAGATCGACTGGGTCGGCATGTCGTGGAACGGCACCTTCGTC
>CAYOIG010000362.1:0-1518 GCA_964403915.1 uncultured Myxococcaceae bacterium | reverse complement strand
CGCGCGCTGCAGCAGGCGGCGCACCGAGACGTCGCTGCCGGGATCGGCGCCGCCCTCCACCGGGTGCAGGCGAAGCAGGAGCGTGACGTGCCGGGCTGTCCGGCGCGGGAAGCGAAGCCCGGCGAGGATCGCTTGCGCCCGGGTGCCGCGAAGGAAGGCGGCCAGGCGAAGGGAGGGATCTCCGGGGAGCGCTGCCACGACGGCCGGCACGTCGGCTCGCGCCCCGGGCGCAATGCGCTGCGCGATCCCGGCGCGGGCGAGCAGGGCGAGGCCATCGGCGGCGCGTTCGCCGCAGAGCAGCGCCTCCAGCTCTGCACGGATCCGCTCGCGGGCGACGCTCGCGAGCGTCTCACGCGCTGCGGGCAGGGCCGCCTCGAGATCGGGCTCGGCAACGAGGCCGAGCGTCGCAACGAGGCGTGCGGCGCGCAGCGCCCGAAGCGGATCCTCCGCGAGCCGCTCTTCCGCCGAGCCGACGGCGCGAAGCCGGCCGGCGGCGAGGTCGCTGCGCCCCTTCCAGGGATCGATGAGCACGCCTGTGTGCGGATCGAGAGCCATGGCGTTGACGGTGAAATCCCGGTGGGCGAGATCGGCGTCGAGGCTGGCGCCCGCGCGGTAGGTCGTGACGTCGACCATGCCGGCCTGGGTGGGGATCGTCACCGTTCCGTGTCGGATGCCGGTCGCCACGGCGCGCGGGAAGAGGGCGAGCACGGTCTCGGCCGGCGCGGAGGTTGCGAGATCGAAGTCGCGAACGGATTCGCCCCGCAGCGCGTCCCGCACGGAGCCGCCGACGAGAAAGGCCTCGTGCCCGGCCGAGCGCAGGCGAGCGGCGAGGGCCGACACGGCCGGCGGGAGCGCGCGCAGGAGAAGCGCGGCATCGGCGGCCGCATCGGAGGAAGTCATCGTCGCGAGTGTACCGGGCCGCAGCGGCGCGGGAGTGCGCTGGGGCGGGCTTCGCGGTACAAGCCCCGCATGGTTTCGCTCCGTTTCCGGGCGCCCGGCTCGCCGCTGCCGCTCCTCGCGCTGCTCGTCCGGGCCCTCCCGCAGGCGGGCGAGGCCGCGCTCGCGCGCGCGGTGCGCGGCGGGAGCGTGCGCGTCGAGGGCCGCGTGGAGCGCGACGCAGGTCTGCTCGTGGCTCCGGGCTCTCGCGTGGCCGGCGAGCTGCCGCAGCCCGAGCTGCTCGCGCTCGCGCCCCGGCTGCGCTCGAGAGGCCCGGATTTCGTGGTGCTCGAGACGCAGCCGGGCGGGTTGCAGCCGGCAGCGGGGATGCTCGATCTCGGGCCGGAGGTCTTTGTCCCCGTCCTGCAGGGAGACCGCGAGGCGCACGCCCTGTGGCTGCTGGCGTTCGACGAGAGTGCGCAGGCACGGCTGCTCGCCGCGCTGGCACGCGGGGGCCTGCGCGAGGAGCACGCGCTGGTGGTGGCGCCGCCCTGGCCGAACGGCGCCCTCGAGACGGGCGAGGCGACACCGCTGCGTTTCGAGGTCGTCCACGAACACGATGGCGTGGCGGAGCTCGCGCTG
>CAYOIG010000361.1:0-1582 GCA_964403915.1 uncultured Myxococcaceae bacterium | reverse complement strand
GGTGGGGCGGCTCTCGCCCAGGGGCGTCTCCTTCTGGGCGGCCTCCAGGCAAAGGCCCGAGGCGTCGCTCGGGGTGCGCCGAAGGCCCGTCCTCCGGCCTGTAACCCATCGAAAAACCTACTGAGACGCCCCGACCACCGCAACCGGAGGCGGTCAAGCGACGAGGCGGGGGGGTCGATCAACGGGCGAAGGCGAGCGGCTGCCGGACGGGCACAGGAGGGCGATGGGGACGCAGGGCGCAGACCCGGCAGACGGGCCGGCCGATCCGGAAGCCCTCGGGCGCGCCTCACGAGCGGCCCGCGAGGCACACGCATGCGACGCCGCAGGGGATCCCGGCACGGCCGCCGCGCTGCTCGAGACGGCGATCGCCTCGTTCGGCCCGCTGCCGGTGCTCTGCGTCCCGCTCAGCGATCTGCTGCGGCGGCTCGGGCGCTGGGAGGCGCTGGCCTCCCTCTGCCGCGCGGCGGCCGCCGGCTGTGGCGATGCCCGCGAGGCCGCGGCCTGGCTGATCCGGCTGGCGGAGGTCTGCGAGGTCCGCGGCGACGCTGAGGGCGCCATCGCGGCCTACCGCACCAGCCTCGCGGCGCGTCCGCGGGATCTGCACGTCCTCGAAGGCTTGCAGCGCCTCCATCGCGCGCAGGGAGACTGGCCGGTCCTCGCGCGCGCTCTCGAAGAGGAGCTCGCGCTCCGCTCCGGGAGCGAGGAGATCCCGCTGCGGCTCGAACTGGCGCAGATCCTGGAGACCCGGCTCGCGCGCGCAGACGACGCCCTGGTTCACCTGCGCCGCGTGCTGGACCTCGCCCCGGAAGACGCCCGGACCCGCGCGCGAGCCCTGTCCCTCGCCGCTTCACGAGGCGATGCAGCCGAGCAGGTGAAGCTGCTGGAAGGCGCGCTCGCGCAGACGGGCGCTGCCGCCGAGCGCGCGCTCCTGCTCGGGCGTCAGGCCGCGCTGCTGGCCGGCCCCCTCGCCAGCCCCGCGCAGGCGGTCCCGCGGTGGTGCGAAGCCCTCCGGCTCGATCCCGCGGTGCCGGGCGCGCGGGAGGGCCTGCGCATTGCGCTCGAGCAGCTCGAAGATTGGCCTGCCCTCCTTTCGTTTCTGCTCGAAGACTCGCACGCCAGGGGCCGCGAGATGCGCTGCGCGCTGTTCGAGAGAGCCGAAGCCATCGCCCGCGAGCGGCTCGGTGCCGACGCCGCACTGCCGTGGCTGGAGCGACTGCGCGCGGAGAAACCCGACGACGCTGCGGTCGTCGCGCGAATCTCTGCGCTTCACCGCGCTGCGGGGCGCCCGGGAGCGCTCCTGACGAGCCTCGAGGCGGAGCTGGCGCTCGGACCGCCCCCTGAGCGCGCCCTCGCTCTCGAACGGGAGCGCGCGGCGCTGCTGGGAGCGCTGGCCCCGCCGACGCGCCGGACGGCCCCCGATCCAGGCCGCGACGTTCTCGACGGGGCGCCGAGCAACGAAGACGCTCCGCTGCGTGCGGGCCCCGAGAACGGACGCGACCACGCGCCGGCCTGCGTCGGGCCGCCCGCAACAGCAGACCCGGCGGCCGAGGCCGAGGCTGCCGAGCAGGAGCTCGCCCGGCTC
>CAYOIG010000360.1:0-3399 GCA_964403915.1 uncultured Myxococcaceae bacterium | reverse complement strand
AACGCGTCTGCCGGCGGCTCGCCCGCGCTCGAGACCGCAATCGCCTGGGTCGCGTATCCGATCGGACAGATCTTCCTCAGGCTCCTCTTCCTCGCCGTGCTGCCGCTCGTGATCTCGTCGCTCGCGCTCGGGGTGGCGGAGCTCGGCGACGTTCGGCGGCTCGGCCGTGTAGGGGCCCGCACGCTCGCCTTCACGCTTCTCGTCTCGGCCGGCTCGGTCGGGATCGGCATTGGTCTCGTGAATCTCGTCCGCCCCGGCGAGGGCTTCGATACCGCCGAGCGCGCGCGACTGGTCGAGACGCTCGCTCCGAACGCGCAGCGCGTCGTCGAGCAGGCCGCCCGCGCTTCGAGCCCCGTCGACACGCTGCTCTCGATCATTCCGCGCAACCCGTTCGAGGCCACGGTGCGGGCCTTCGATGGCGATATGCTCGGCGTGATGTTCTTCGCGCTGCTGGTCGGCATCGCGCTGGCCACGACGCCGCGCGAGAGAACGCAGGGCTTCGTCGCCGCCCTCGAGGGGGTGTATGCCGTCGCGCTCCGGATCATCGAGATGGCGATGGCGATGGCACCACTCGGGGTCTTCTGTCTCGTCTTCTCGCTCACCGCCCGGCTCGGCCTCGACGTCGTCGCAATGCTCGGCCGCTACGTCGGCGTCGTGCTGCTCGGCCTCGCGATCCAGCAGTTCGGCGTCTACTCGCTGCTGGTGCGGGTCTTCGGCGGCATCTCGCCCGGCGTCTTCTTCCGGCGGATCATCGAGGTCATGACGACGGCCTTCTCGACCTCGTCGAGCGCCGCGACGCTTCCGACCGCGCTGCGCGTCACGCAGGAGCGGCTCGGTGTGCCGCGCGAGATCGCGGCCTTCGTCCTCACCATCGGCTCGACCGCCAACCAGAACGGCACGGCGCTCTTCGAGGGGGTGACGGTGCTGTTCCTCGCGCAGCTCTTCGGGGTCGAATTGACGCTCGCCCAGCAGGGCACGGTGGTGCTGCTCTCGATCCTCGGCGGTGTCGGGACGGCAGGCGTCCCCGGCGGATCGCTCCCCATGATCGTCGTCGTGCTGCAGACGGTGGGGATCCCCGGCGAGGCGATCGCCGTGATCCTCGGCGTCGATCGGCTTCTCGACATGAGCCGGACGGTCCTCAACGTGACCGGCGACGTCACCGCCGCGGTCTACGTCGCGCGAAGCGAGAACCTGCTCGTGCTGCCGCCGGAGTAGGGGGGGCCGGCCTCTGCCGGACTGCATCGGCCGGGGCGGGTACACTGGCCGCGCACGGATCCGAGGAGCGCATCGTGGGCGAGACGCGCGTCGATCTCCAGCACCTGCTGGAGGACATCCGGGATGCCTACCCCGGCTCGCTCGAGGAGACGATCGTCACCGAGATCGTCGCCAACTCCCTCGACTCCGGCGCGACACATCTCCGTTTCGAGACGGATCCTGCGCGCGCCACGCTCACGGTGATCGACGACGGCTCGGGCATGGCCCGGCGCGAGCTCGCCCGCTATCACGACATCGCGGCGAGCACGAAGAGCCGCGGCGAAGGCATCGGCTTCGCTGGCGTCGGAATCAAGCTCGGCATCCTCGCGTCGGCGGAGGTCTTCACGGAGACGCGGCGCGGCAAGAGCCACGTGGCTTCGACCTGGCACCTCGCGTCACGGAACAAGGCGCCCTGGCGCTGGACGCCGCCGCTCGGGCTCGTCGCCTCGCACGGGACGGCCGTCCGGCTCACGCTGCGCAACCCTCTCTCGCCGCTGCTCGAGAGCGGATTTCTCGAAGAGGCCCTCTCGCGGCACTTCCAGCCGCTGCTCGATCCTGCATTCGATGCGCTGCTCGCCGATCACTACGCCCGACCCGTGACTCTCGAGGTGAACGGACGCCCGATGGTGCGCAGCCCGGGGCCGCCCGAGCGCGTGCTGCTCGGCGTGCGCGTGGGCCGAAAGCGCAAGCCGTCCGCGGTGGGCTGGCTGCTGCGCTCGGCGGTGCCGCTGCCCGACGAGCAGCAGGGCGTCGCCGTCAGCACGCTCGGCAAGGTGATTCGGCGCGGCTGGGACTGGCTCGGAATCTCACCGCCAGACGCCGATCGCGTCGGCGGCCTGTTCGAGGTGCCGGGCCTCGCCGAGTGCCTCACGCTCAACAAGGCGGACTTCATCCGCACCGGACCGCGCGGTGCGACGTACCTCACGTTTCGCAAGACCGTGCAGGAGGCCGTCGCAGCGCAGCTCGCTGCGTGGGGCGCCGCACCGCCGGCGGCAGACGAGGAGGCGCGGCGGCGCAAGACGCGTCCCGTGGAGAAGGACCTCACCGGCGTGCTCATGGAGATGGCGGACGACTTCCCGCTGATCGCATCGCTCGTCGAGCAGCGGTCCGGAGGCCAGAAGCGGCTGCCCATGGGCAGGGCGGGTGCGCGCGCTGGTGATGCCGTCGCTGCCGGTGCCGCCCATCTCGATGGCGTGCTGCGCGAAGGGGGATCCGATGGCGCGCAGCAGGGCGCAGCGCGGAAAGGGCCGGAGTCGTCGAACGCACCGCCCGCGCCGCCGCCGGGCGAGGCAGGTGCGCCGTCGTCCGGCACCGAGGGCCTCGCCGGGGAGGGCGCTCAGGAGAGCCCGCCTCCCGAGGGTTCCACCTCTTCCGGGCCGCAGCGCGCAGGCGCTGGCATCGACTGGCCCGCGAAGGGAGGCCGCCGCCGGCCGCTGCGCATGGGCCTCACGATCCAGTTCGAGAGCAGGCCCGAGGATGCGCAGCTCGGGCGCCTCGTGGAGTCGACCGTCTGGGTGAACGACGCGCACCCTGCCTATCGCCGCGCCGTTGCCGCACGTGCCGAGGGCTATCACCTGGCGCTCTGCGTGGCGCTCGCACTGGCGCCGCTCGCCGTGGAGCCGGCCTCGACCCACGGCTTCGTGACGACCTTTCTCGCGCGCTGGGGAGAGGCCGTCGAGCGGCCGGCGGGCGGGCGTGGCCGCGGGAAGGGCGCTGCCGGCGGCACGCGGCGGCGGGGGCGAGCGGCTCGGTGAAAGCTGGGCGGTAGCGATGCGCACCGGGCGCCGCACGTGGCCCCTGGAGGCGCCCCTCGCGTGGTCGTAGTCGCCCATGGGGCACAGGTGCCTCGGGGAGGTTCCCAGGCGGACCCTCTCAGCGAGATTGACGAGCGCGCCGCCTTTGCCGTTGAGAGCGCTTGGCGTCGAGAGCCACGGATCGGCGCTCGAGCACGAAGAACGCCGCGAGGCGCGTGCCGCCGTTCGAAAGGTGAAGGCCGAGGCGAGGGCGAGCGGCAAGGTCTACGCCCGGAGAGGTGTGAAAATCACCGCCGAGATGACGGCCACCGGAAGCGGCGCTGTGCAGTTCCGTGAGGTTCGGCTGCTGGAGGAGGAGGCACGCCGCGTCGAGGCCGCGCTTCGCAAGCGG
>CAYOIG010000359.1:0-6259 GCA_964403915.1 uncultured Myxococcaceae bacterium | reverse complement strand
CGGTGTCTCGCTCGAGCCACGTGAGGGCCTTCAGGCCGGCGGCCGCGTGAAGGCGGTGCCCGACGCGCAGGATCCCGACGACGACACACTGCGGTACGAGGTGGAGTGGCTCGTGAACGGTGTCGCCGCGACGGGCACGGGCCTCGAGCTCGACACGAAGGGGCTGCGGCGCGGAGACCGGATTCGCGCACGGGTGCGGGCGACCGATGGCAAGGTGACGACCGAGCCCGTTGCGAGCGGAGAGCTGCAGATCGGCAACAGCGCCCCCAGGATCGTGTCACGGCCGGAGACACAGTTCGAGGACGGCGTCTTCCGCTACGCGGTCGAGGCCAGGGATCCGGACGGAGACCGGAACCTCCGCTTCTCGCTGCTGCGGGGGCCGGAGGGGATGAGCATCGACCGCTTCGATGGCGGCATCCGCTGGGCGCCGCGGGCCGACCAGAAGGGTGTTCACGGGGTCGAGGTTGCCGTGGAGGATCCGCAGGGAGGCCAGGCCGTCCAGGGCTTCGAGGTCCGCATCGGGAGCGAGGCGTCGGGGCCGGCGGCAGCGTCGCCTCCGGCAGCGCCTGCCGAGCCCTGAGCTAGGCGCCCCGCAAGTCGAGCTCTTTCAGCTTGTAGAGCAGCGCGCGGTGGCTGATGCCGAGCAGGCGAGCGGCGTGGGTGCGATTGCCGTTCGTCGCGGCCAGTGCCCGCCCGATGGCCTCCGTCTCACACGCTCGGCGCGCCTCGCGGAGTGAGAACTCCGGGGCGCCGCCGGCCGGCGCTTCGTGAGCGGGAGCCGTGACGTTCGCGGGAAGATCGCGCGCACCGATGCGATCGCCGCGGGAGAGGATCACCGCACGCTCGATCACGTTCTCGAGCTCACGCACATTGCCCGGCCAGGCGTAGCGGACGAGCTTCTCCAGTGCGTCTTCGGTCAGCTCCCGTGCGGGCTTTCCGAGCGAGATGGCGAAGCTCGCTAGGAAATGATCCACGAGCAGCGGAATGTCCTGGCGACGCTCGCGGAGAGGCGGGACGCGGACGCGCAGCACGTCGAGCCGGTAGAAGAGATCTTCACGAAAGCGGCCCGCCTGAACCTCTCGCTCGAGATCCCGCGCGGTGGCGGCGAGCACGCGAACGTCGACCCGTCGCGGCTTCGATTCTCCGACGGGTCGCACCTCTTCCTCCTGCAAAGCGCGAAGCAACTTCGCCTGAAGGGGCGGCGGCAGCTCGCCGATCTCATCGAGGAAGAGCGTGCCACCGTCGGCCTCGAGGAATAGACCGCGGCGAGCGCGATCGGCGCCGGTGAAGGCGCCGCGCGAATGACCGAAGAGCTCGCTCTCCAGGAGCTGCTCGGGAATCGCGGCACAGTTGACGGCCACGAACGCCTCGCCCCGGCGCGGTGACTGCGCGTGGATGGCGCGCGCCAGGACCTCCTTGCCGGTCCCGCTCTCGCCCGTCAGGAGCACGGTCGACTTGAACTCCGCCGCGCGCTCGATGAGCTCGAGAACCTCGATCATGCCCTCGGAGGCGGCGACGATCGGGCGCTCGCCGACCACGCGCTGCACGTCGCGGCGGAGCACGGCGTTCTCGCGCCGCAAACGCTCGCGTTCGCGGGCCTTGCGGATCGCGAGCAGGGCCTCGGAGGGTGTGAAGGGTTTGGCGAGGTAGTCGTAGGCCCCGCGCTGCATGGCCTCGATGGCCAGATCCGGCCCGCCGTGGGCCGACATCAGGATGAGGGTTGCGCCGGGGAGCCGACGCGCGAGCTGGGGCAGAAGCTCGAGACCGTCCATGCCCGGCATCCGCAGATCGCACAGGACCACGTCTACCGGGCCCCGCTCGAGCAGGGCCAGGGCGGCGGCGCCGTCGGCAGCGGCCTGCACCTCGTACTCGTCGGCGCAGAGCACGAGGGCGAGGCTCTCGCGCAGAGCCTCGTCGTCATCCACGATCAGGATTCGAAGGGACATCCCCCCTCCTATCGGCGCGCCGAGTCCCGCCGTGAAGCCGCAGGCGCCCGGCAGCGGCGCTTCGCGGGCGCGCAGGCTGCGCTCGGCCTGCCGCCTGGCGGCGTGTGATCCGCCTCACCGAGAAGCCGCGCAAGGCGTCTCAAGTCCCCGTAACTGCGGGCCGATACAGCCGGACGTCAGGATGCGGTTCGCGGAAAGCCGGTCCGGAACGCCGCATCTCGGGGGGAATCGCTCGTGAACAAAGTCCAGCGCTATCGCGAGGCGCTGATGATGAGCAAGGCGGAGCTCGCCCGGAAGGCCGGGCTCTCGACGCTCACCATCGACCGACTCGAGGCTGGCCGCCCCTGCCGCCTCGACACCAAGCGCAAGGTCCTGCTCGCACTCGGCCTCAAGGTCACGGACAAGGATCGCGTGTTCGGCGACAGCGAGATGGTCAGCGTGGGTCTCGTCCACGCCCGTGCGACACACGAACCGTTCGAGCGCCCGTAGCGCATACTGGGAGGAACGAGAAGCATGAAGCTCCCGTTCGGCAAGTTCAAGAGCAAGTCGCTCTTCGGCCTCGACATCGGATCCTCCTCGGTGAAAGCCGTCGAGGTGAAGGTCGGTCCCAAGGGTTTTGAGCTTCTCCATCTCGGGGTCGCGCAGCTCCCGCACGAGGCCATCGTGCAGGGCGCGTTTCTGAATGCGGGCGCGATCGCCGAGGCGATCCGGGAGGCCGTGTCGAGCGCAAAGATCCGCAGCGCGAACGTCGCAGTCGCCGTCTCCGGCCACTCGGTGATCGTGAAGAGGATCTCGCTCCCCTCGATGACCCGCGAAGAGCTGGAGGAGTCGATTCGCTGGGAGGCGGAGCAGTACATCCCGTTCGACGTGAACGAGGTGAACCTCGACTTCCAGATCCTCAACCCCGGAGCCGTCGAGGGCCAAATGGACGTGCTCCTCGTGGCTGCGAAGAAGGAGCTGATCGACGACTACGTCAATGTGCTGGCCGAGGCAGGGGTGACCGCAAGCGTGATCGACGTCGCGGGTTTCGCCGTAGCGAACGCCTGGGCAGCGAACACGGACGCCTCGCCGGACGAGGTGATTGCGATCGCCAACATCGGAGCGCAGAGCACCAACATCAACGTGCTCGCGCGGGGCGTGCCGGCCTTCACCCGCGACATCTCGATCGGTGGCAACGCCTATACCGAGGAGATCCAGAAGGCGCTGTCGATCAGCTTCGACGAGGCCGAGCGCATCAAGCTCGGAGGCTCTCGCGAAGAGGAGAGCCAGGACGTCGTGCCGCAGGAGGTCGAGCAGGCCATGCGGAACGTCAGCGACTCCGTGATCGGGGAGATCTCCCGCAGCCTCGACTTCTTCTCGGCGACGTCCGCGGAGAGTCGGGTGTCGAAGGTAGTTCTCGCCGGCGGCTCGTCGAAGGTTCCCGGCCTCGACCGGCGCTTCGAGGAGAAGACGGGATTTCCGGTCGAGCGCCTCGACCCCCTGGCGCGCATGCTCCCGAGTTCGATGTACGAGTCGGACTTCGTGACCGAAATGGCACCCTTTCTCGGGGTCTGCGTGGGGCTCGCCCTACGCGAAGGGAGCGAGCGATGATCGAAATCAATCTCCTCCCGGTCCGCGAAGCTCGCCGCAAGGCGGACCTCCAGCAGCAGCTGCTGCTGCTCGGGCTCGTGGTCGGCATCGCAGTCGCGTCGTGTCTGCTCGCGCAGGTCGCGATGCTCGCGAGCATCTCCGGCGCACACACCCGTGTGGCGCAGCTCAACTCCCAGATCTCGGAGTTCCAGACTCAGCTCGCCCAGGTCGAAGACTTCAAGAAGAAGGCGAGCGAGATCGAGCGGAAACTCGGTGTGATCCACAAGCTCGAACTCTCGCGGAATGGACCGGTGCGGCTCCTCGACGAGCTCGCGAGCCGTGCGCCGCAGAAGCTCTGGATCACGAGTCTTCACGCCGAGGGCGCCCGCATCCAGATGAAGGGCATGAGCCTCGACACGGAGCTGATCGCCGAGTTTCTCAATCGGCTCGCCGACTCGCCGTACGTGAAGGACGTGGAGCTGAAAGGCACCGAGCTCGCGGAGTCGGGCGGTCTCAAGCTCAACAGCTTCCAGGTGACGGCAGTGATGACGAATCCGGAGGAGGAGAAGGCGCCAGAGGCGGCCCCGGAGCCGGTTGCGCCCGCCCCCCCGGCGACCCAGGGCTAGGGAGATACCGATGGAGCTCGGACTCGACAAGTTCCAGGGAAGCTTCGCGAAGGTGGCGAAGCTGCCGCGCTCGCAGCGTATCGCGGCATTGGCGTTGCTCGCCGCGAGCGTCGTGGGCCTCTACGTCTATCTCTTCTACCTGCCGGCGCGAGAGATACTCGAGCGCCTCGGCGCACAGCAGCTCGAGCTGCAGCGCAGGCTGAGCGAGGTGCGGTCCGTGGCCGCCAATCTGCGGGCATTTCAGGCGCGTCTCACCGAGCTGGAGGTGGAACTGAAGACGGCGTTGCGACAGCTCCCGAACAGCAAGGAGCTGCCCGGGCTGCTGACGGACATCTCGAGCCGCGGCAAGAACGCTGGCCTCGAGTTCAAGGCCTTCCGGCCGTAGGACGAGGTTCCGCGAGAGTTCTACGCCGAGGTGCCGATCGAGATCGAGTTCAACGGTGGCTTTCACGAGATCGCGCGCTTCTTCGACGATGTGTCGAAGCTGCCGCGAATCGTGAACGTCGCGGACCTGCGCGTCGAGATCGAGAAGGAGACGCCGCTCGGAACTCGCCTTCTCGTGAAGGGCAATGCCACGACGTTCCGGTTCCTCGAGCAGGCTCCGCCGCCGCCGGCAGCCGCAGCGCCCGCGACGGCTGCCCCCGCGAAGGCAACGGGAGGTGAGGCGTGATGTGGCGCAGGGTCGGGCTGGTGCTGGTCTGCGGGATCGTGGCCGCGTGCGGCAACGAGAGCGCGGGGCCGAGCACGAGCGACTACGAGACGGCACGCGAGCAGAAGATTCGCGCCGAAGCAGCGCGCGCCGGCAAGGGGCCGAAGAAGCCGCCGGTGGCCGAGGTTGCAGAGGGGAACTTCGAGAAGGGCTACGTCTACGATGCCACCGGCAAGCGGGATCCGTTCCGCTCGTTCGTGCTCGAAGAGGCCGGGCGGCGCAACAAGGGCGAGCGGGGACCGCTGGAGCAGTTCGAGCTCGGACAGATCGCGCTGCAAGCCGTGGTGTGGGGCACCGAAAAGCCACGCGCGCTGGTCACCGACCCGCAGGGCCGCGGTTACATCGTGAAGGAAGGCACGCCCATCGGAAAGAACTCGGGACAGATCACGAGGATCGGCGACAACGCGCTGGTCGTACGCGAAGTCTACGAGGACACGCTCGGTGGGCGGACCGAGAAGGACATCGAGATGCGCATTCAGCAGAGCCAGGGGGGGTGAGATGATGCGATGCACTCGAGACGGGCTGCGTGGCTTGCGGCATCGGGCGCTGGCCGCGCTCCTGCTGACCGGAGCGATGGCACTTGCAGGCTTCGGGGCCGTGCCGCCGAACGCCGGCGCCGCTGGCGCGGACGCCGTGGCAGAAATCACGGGTTCCGCGGCGGAGGAGGGGCGCATCCCGAGCCTCGCTGCGGCGACGCGGCTTCTCGGCGTCGAGGCCGAGCGCACGGACGGCGGAACGCTGCTGCGCCTTCGCGCCGACGGCGAGATTGCGATGCCGCATGCGTTGGTGCTGGAGGGTCCCTCACGGCTGGTGCTCGATCTGCCAGGGATGAGAAGCGCGGTCGGCGCGGGGCGCATCGAGGTCGGCTCCGAACAGGCGGCCCGCGTACGTGTGGGACAGCACGACGGCAAGGTGCGCATCGTCGTGGACGGCGGCACGGCCGAACGACCCTTCGAGGGCCGCATGCTGCTGCCGCGTGAGGATGGTCTGTGGATCGGTCTCGGTAGCGAGGCGGCACGGCTCGGCGACGGCGGATGGCGAGAAGAGCCGGCAGGCGAATGGCCGATCGTCACCCAGGCTCCGGCCGGCGAGTCCGGGCTGCAGCCCGCTCCCGAGATCCTGCCGGCCGAGGTGCCCGCGCCCGTGGTCGTCGAGGCTCCGCTGGCCGTCGCCGAGACGCTCTCTCCGGCACCGGTCGGTGCGGCTCCCGTGCTGGAGGCCGCGCGCCCGGTTGCGGAAGTGACCAGCCCGCTCGGAGACGCCGCTGCGTCGCCGCCGCCGGCCGCCCCCGTTGCGGAGGCTCCTGCGCCGGCCGCCAGCGTCAGGGTGCACGGCGTCCAGTACGACGCACAGCCCGATCGCGACCGCCTCGTGATCGTGCAGGAAGGCGTTGCGGCTCACTCCATTCT
>CAYOIG010000358.1:0-1877 GCA_964403915.1 uncultured Myxococcaceae bacterium | reverse complement strand
CGCCCTTGGGCTTGCCCGTGGTGCCGCTCGTGAAGTGCAGCAGGGCCGGCTGCTCGGGATCCGTCGGCTCGATCTCGAAGACGTCGCTCGCGGCTGCGAGCAGCGGGCCGAGCGCCAGCGTGCCGGGGGGCGCCTCGCCGTCGCCCGCGACGAGCACGGCTTCGAGGGCGGGCAGCGCGTCGCGCAGCGGCGCCACCTTCTTCGCGTACAGCGACGGAGTGGTCAGCAGCACGCGCCCCTCGCCGAGGCGCATGCGCTGGCGGATCGGCTCCGGGCCGAAGGCCGAGAAGAGCGGGCAGAAGACCGCGCCGGCCGCGAGCGCACCGAGGGCCCCGAGGTACAGCTCGGGGATGCGACCGCAGAGCGCGAAGACGCGGTCGCCACGACGGACGCCAAGGCCGCGCAGCACATGGGCGAAGCGGCTCGTCTCCCGCGCGAGCTCGGCGTAGGTGAGGCCGCGCAGTCCGCCCTTCTTGCCGAGGAAGCGCAGCGCCACGCGGTCGCGGTGCGGCCCGGTGGCATGCCGATTCACCGCTTCGTGCGCGATGTTGAGGCCGCGGCCGCCGGGAAGGCCGTCGAGGGCGCGGGCCGCCGCCTCCCAGGTGAACTCGCGCCGCGCCGCCGCGTAATCGAGCAGGTTCGGAACGACCTTCCACGCCGAGGCCACCGGCGGCGGCTTCGCGATCGGCTTCCAGCCCAAGGGCCCTCCGGAGCGTGCACGTCTCCCGGCGCTCGCTCGATGCCGTCGCCCGGACCATACCGCGCGGCCGAGGGCATGACCCCGGTCATGGCGCCGCCGCCGCGGGCCGCGACCATCCGTCTCGCGCCGCTCCGACGGGACTGGCGACCTGACCCCCTCGACGTGGAGCGCTGCCGATGACGAGAGTACGCGGAGACTGGGCTGAGGCGTATCGCCGCAAGTGGCGCTGGGACCGGGTGGCGTGGAGCAGTCACAACGTCGACTGCTATCCCTCGGGCTGCCCGCTCCACGCCTACGTGAAGGACGGCCGGATCGTGCGCGAGGAGCAGGCCGGATCGCTGCCGCAGATCGAGCCGGGCATCCCCGACATGAATCCCATGGGCTGCCAGAAGGGCGCCTGCTGGCCGCAGCTCCTCGATGCGCCGGATCGCGTGACGCAGCCGCTGCGCCGCGTGGGCGAGCGCGGCGAGGGGAAGTTCGAGCCCGTTTCCTGGGACGTGGCGCTCACCGAGATCGCCGACGCCATGCTCGACGCGATCGCGGAGACGGGCCCCGAGTCGATCATCGTGCCGATGACGCCCGAGATGGGAGCGTCTCCCGCGCGCGTGTTCGCAAATGCCCTCGGCGCGGTGATCACCGACGGCAGCGCCGAGTTCCACGACTTCAGCCCCGGCTTCCATCTCACCTGGGGCCTGTTCAATCCCGTGGCGTCGATGGACGACTGGTTTCTCGCAGACCTGACGCTCATCTGGCACGCCAACCCGGTCTACACCTACATCACCATGTACCACTACCTCGCCGAGTCGCGGTACAACGGCGGCGAGGTCGTGACGATCGCGCCCGACTTCAGCCCCTCGGCCATTCATGCCGACTATCACCAGCCGATCCGCATCGGCACCGACGCCGCGTATGCGCTGGCCATGTGCAAGGTCATCATCGATGCGGGCCTCTATCCGAAGCAGTTCGTTCAGGAGCAGACCGACCTGCCGCTGCTCGTGCGCCGCGATACGGGCCGCTTCCTGCGCGGCAGCGACCTGGCCGCCGGCGATCGCGAGGATCAGTTCTTCTGGTGGGATGCGCTCTCGGGCACGCTCACGCCCGCGCCACGCGGCACGCTGGCGACGATGGGCGTCGACCCCGCCCTCGAGGGCTGCTACCGCGTGACGCTCGCCGACGG
>CAYOIG010000357.1:0-5562 GCA_964403915.1 uncultured Myxococcaceae bacterium | reverse complement strand
AGGGCCTCGATCGCGGTGCTCGAGTGCAGCATGCGCGGCACGCTCTCGAGCGGAAAGCCGTGCTGCGGGCCCAGCGACAGCACGATCGCATCGTCGCTGGCGGCGGCCTGCAGCTCGAAATCGAAGCCGCGGCAGAACTTCTTGCGCAGCGCGAGACCAAAGGCCCGGTTCACGCGTGCGCCGAACGGGGCGTGGACGACGAGCTGCTGGCCGCCCGCCTCGTCGAAGAAGCGCTCGAAGACCACGTCCTCGAGCGACGGGATCGCGCCGAGGGCGCGGCGACCCGCCTCGAGGTAGCGGACGGCTTGCAGCGCGCCGCCTTCGTCGAGCCCGGCCTCCCGGCACAGCCATGCGACCGCCTGCCCCTCCCCGTCGGCAGCCACCCGCTCCACCACCGCGCGCCGGAGCTCCGAAACCTCGCGCGACAGCTCGGCCGTCCGCGCCGGCGCCTCACCCAGCCAGAACGGAACCGAAGGCGGCGCACCGTGCGCATCCACCACCCGTACCACGCCCGATTCGACGCGTCGGATGCGCCACGAGGTGCTGCCGAGGAGGAAGATGTCGCCCACCGCGCTCTCGATGGCCCAGTCTTCGTTCACGGTGCCGACGAAGCTGTCGTCTGGATCGGCGAGTACGCGGTAGTCGGCCGTTTCGGGAATCGCGCCGCCGGAGGTGAGGGTCGCGAGGCGCGCACCCCGGCGCCCGCGGAGGCGGCCGTTCACGGCGTCGCGATGCAGCCAGGCGCCACGCGCGCCGCCACCCGTTGCGATCCCGTCGCACAGATGCGTCACCACGGCGTCGAATCGCTCGCGCGACAGCTCCGCATAGTGCGCGCTCCGGCGCATCAGCGCGAAGAGATCGTCTTCTCCGAGCGTTTCCGCAGCGCAGACCGCGACGATCTGCTGGGCGAGCACGTCGAGGGGCGCCGACGGCGGGCGAACGCGGTCGAGCCGCAGGGCGCGCAGGCCGCGCACGCAGGCCGCGCACTCCACCAGCTCGTCCCGCGACGTGGGATAGAGGATGGCCCGCGGTGTGGCGCCCCGGGCGTGGCCCGAGCGTCCTGCGCGCTGAAGCAGCGTGGCGAGGCTTCGCGGCGAGCCGATCTGGATCACGAGGTCGAGGGGGCCCACGTCGAGGCCGAGCTCGAGCGAGGCCGTGGCGACCACGAGCCGGAGCGCGCCGCCGCGAAGTCGCTCCTCGACGCCATGGCGCCGCTCCTGCGACAGGCTCCCGTGATGGGCGGCCACCGCATCCTCTCCGAGGCGCTCGGCCAGCAGGTGCGCGAGGCGCTCGGCGAGCCGGCGCGTCGAGACGAAGACGAGCGTGGTGCGAACCGCCTTGGCCCTCGCGACGATGCGGTCGAGGATCTCGTCCCACATCTCGGTCGACGCGACGGCGCCGAGCTCGCTGTCCGGCACTTCGACGGAGAGATCGACGTCTCGACGCGGGCCGAGATCGACGACGGTGCAGGCCGGCCTCCCGGCCGCCTCGCGCGCGCCGACGAGAATGCGCGCCATGGTCTCGATCGGATGCTGCGTGGCCGAGAGCCCGATGCGTGCGGGTGGCCGTTCGCAGAGGGCGGTGAGACGCTCGAGGGTCAGTGCGAGGTGCGCGCCGCGCTTGTCGCCGGCGAGGGCATGGATCTCGTCGACGATGACGGTGCGCACCGTACGCAGCCGCTCGCGGCTCTTCGCGGCCGTCACCAGCAGGAACAGCGACTCGGGCGTCGTCACCAGCAGGTGCGGCGGGCGCCTCAACATGGCGGCACGCTCCGCGGCGGGCGTATCCCCGGTGCGAAGCCGTGCCCGCAGCGTGGGCGCGGGCAGACCCATCTCGCGCGCGAGCGCGCGCAGCTCTGCGAGGGGTGTCTCGAGATTCAACCGCACGTCGGCGGCGAGAGCCCGCAGCGGCGAGATGTAGACGACGTCGGTCCGATCCGGGGTGCTGAGCCAGCGCTCGCTCTCGCGCCAGAGCCGATCGATGCAGACGAGGAAGGCGGCGAGCGTCTTGCCCGAGCCCGTGGGAGCGGCGATGAGCGTGCTCTCGCCGCGCGCGATGGCCGGCCAGCCGCGAAGCTGGGGCTCGCTGGGGCCGGCCGGGAAGCGGCGTTCGAACCAGGCGCGAACGACGGGATGGAAGCCCGCGAGCGCGTCCGCTTCCTCGCTCATGGCCGCACCCCCTCGAACCCGAACGGATCCGCCAGCGCCGTGACTGGCGTGGTACCGGATATGGTAGGCTCGAACCGCGTGGCAGCACGGACGCCGAACGACGCGACCTCTTCGGCGACGCAGCGGAGCTGCGGGCTCTCTCGTCTGGCGATCCTCGGACTGGCGGCTGGCTACCTGATCGTCGCCTTCTCGGTGTATCGGCCCGCGCTCGGCGGCCCGCCGATCTCGGACGACTTCGTCGACCTCGTCAACCCCTGGATCCTCGATCCCAGCCCCGCGAAGCTCCTGGCGCTCTTCGATCCCACGAGCCAGGCCTCCATCAGCCTCACCAACTACAAGCCCGTGTCGGCGCTCATACACGTGCTGCAGGCATGGCTCCACCCGGAGAACTCGCTCGCCTATCACGCGGAGAACGTGGGGCTGCACGTGGTCGCGTCGGTTCTGCTGGCGACGTTGCTCGCCTCGACCGGCATCGCGGCCGGCGCGGCCGCGCTCGGCGGCCTCTTCTTCCTGGTGCATCCTGCGAACGTCGAGGCAGTGGCGTGGATGCGGCAGCTCTGGACGCCGCTGTGCCTGGTCTTCTCTCTCGCGGCCCTGCTCGCACTGCCGCGACGGCCCTTCCTCGCCACGCTGCTCTTCATGCTGGCGCTCGGCTCGAAGGCCTCGGCGCTCCTCGTCCTGCCCGTGGCCGCCGTGCTGGGTTGGTGCCGGAAGCCGGAAGACGGCGCCGCGCTGGAGCCCTGGCCCTGGCGATGGCTCGCCGCATGGTCTCTCCTCTGCATCGCCTTCTCGGTCGCGCAGGCGATCGCGACGGCCGGGTCGGGCCCGGCGGCCGGGCCCGATCCGTGGCCGCGAGTCTGGATGAGCGTGACTCTTCCCGCGCGCTATCTCGTGATGGCGCTGACGTCGTTCGGCGTAGGAGGAGGACAGGACCCCGGGCTCGTTCGCTCATGGCTCGATCCGTGGTGGCTCGGCTCGCTCCTCCTGCTCCCCGCACTCACCCTTCGCACGCTGGACCGGCTGCGCGTACGCGATCCCGAGGCGGTGGGCTGGGTCTGGGCGGCCGCCGGCTTTGCACCGGTCTCGCAGATCGTTCCCTTTCTCTTCCCGATCGCCGACCGCTATCTCTACTTCATCCTGCCTGGGGTCCTGCTGGCCGTGCTCCAGGCGACGACGCACGTGCTGCAGCGGCTGCCGGAAGACGCGAAACGACGCTGGGGCCGCGTGCTCGGAGCCTCCGTCTTCGGCGTCTGCATCCTCTTCTCGCAGATGAGCACCGGCCGTGCCGCGCTCTGGCGCTCGGAGATCACGCTCCTCATCGATGCGGCGCGTGGCCATCCGGACGGGATCGCGGCGAACATGCTGAAGGCCTTCCGGGCGGCGGCCATCGGCGACGTCGAGGGCACGGTCGGCCCGCTACGCGCGGCGCGTCTTCGTGGCTGGGATTGGTACGAGGGGCTGCTCACCGATCCCGCCTTCGCTCTCGTGCGTCCCGATCCCCGTTTCCAGGCGCTCGTGCGAGAGTTCGCGGAGGCGGCCATCGCGCGTCTGCAGCGACTCGACCGCGGAACGCAGCAGGATCTCGTGCAGCTCGCCGCCGCCTACCGTCTCCTGGGCGAGGATGCGAAGGCCGAGGCGCTGCTCGAACGCGCCCTCGCCATCGGCGGGGCGGTGGACGATCTGGTGCGCGAGCGTCTCGAACGCGTGCGGAGCGACATGGCCCGCTGAGGCGCCCAGCCAGTGCTCAGCGAGTTGGTCCGGGCGACGCCCGGATCGCGGCAGCGATGTCGCCACTCAGCGTCGCGAGAGCCCGGCTGTGCGCGGCGGCGAGCGCACCGAAGCCTTCGCCCTGCAGGGCCTCGCGGGCGACGGTCCGTCCTGAACGCGTCTGTCCTCCGGTCACGTTGCGCACGGCCCAGACGGCGTCGACGACGGCCGCCTCGCCCTGGATCGAATCGAAGCGCTGGACGTCGATCGTCACCCGGTGGACGGGAGTGAAGTTCGCGAAGGGTGCCGTGGCCACGTCCGGCGTTCCGAGCAGCACGGAGAGGTTGCCGGCGACGGCGCGAGCGATGCCGTCGTCCAGCGGTGCGATCCAGCGGTTGAACTCGTCCACTTCCACGCGGTTCGGCGCCACCTGGACCACGAGCTGTGGCCGGTCCACCGAGGCGGGGATGGAGACCGGCCCGACGAGGACGGCCTCGCCCGCAGCGAGCGCACCGTCCGGCGTCGCGACGGCATCGAGGGCGTAGAACTGCGACGGCGTCGTCGTGCCACAGCCGGCGCCGGACGCCGCGACGAACACGATCGAGAGCAGAGCCGCGAGTCGAGCCACCATTACTTGGCCTCCTCCGTCTTTCCGCGAATCAGCGACTCGGGATGTCGCTCGAGATAGTCCGAGAGGACGCGCAGCGCCCGGGCCGCACGGCTCACCTCCTGGAGCGTGCTGCCCAGCTCCTCGCCGAGCACCGAGTTCGGCTCGATCAGCTTGTCGGCGTTGTCGAGAGTGCTGCGCGCGCTCACGAGTGTCAGATCGAAGTCCGCGATCGCCTTTCGCAGATCTTCCCCGATCTCCTTGAACGGCATCTGGTCGATCTTCTCGAGGATGCCGACGACGCTCGCCTCGAGTTGCTGGAGCTCGCCGGGGATGGTGGGAAGCTGCACGGGATGCTTGGACCAATCCACCGTCGCCGGCGCTGCACCGGGAAAGGTGTCGAACGCGACGAACAGCGCTCCGGTCAGCAGGTTCCCCGTCTGGAGCTGTGCACGGACCCCGTGCGCCACCAGGCTGTCGATGAACTTCCTGCGAACGCTCGCAAGGTCCTCACCGGGCGGTAGCTCGAGGATCTCGACCCCGAGCCTCTCGGCGTCGAGGCGAATGATCACCGGAACCACGAACTCGAAGGTCTTCGGGTCGACTTGCGCGTGGACTGAAACGACCTCGCCGACCGGGACTCCACGGAACTCCACCGGCGCTCCGGGCATCAGGCCCCGGACCGATTGGTTGAACTCGAGCAGGTAGGTCTGCGGATCGCTCTCGGGGAGCTTGAAGGCATTCTCGCGACTGCCGTACAGCGTGAAGAGCGTATCCGCTCCGGCCGGCGGCAGCGGCTCGTCGGCAGCAGGCGTCTCGAAGGCGACGCCGCCGACGAGGATCGAGAGCAGAGACTGCGTCTGGACGCTGAGGCCGTTCGCCGTGAGAGAGACGTCGACGCCGCTCGCCTGCCAGAAGCGCGTGTTCGGCGTGACGTACTGGTCGTACGGCGTCTTCACGAAGACCTTGATGTTCAGGGAGTGGCCGTCCTCGTCGAGCTCGTAGGACGCGACCTGCCCGACGTTCAGCCGCCGGAAGAAGATCGGCGTGCCGACACCGAGCGAGCCGAGGTCGGGGGTC
>CAYOIG010000356.1:0-2354 GCA_964403915.1 uncultured Myxococcaceae bacterium | reverse complement strand
CTCGTGCTGCTGGTGGTCGCGGCCGACGAGGGCGTGATGCCGCAGACTCGCGAGCACGTCGCAATCTGCGACCTGCTCGGCCTCTCGCACGGCGTCGTGGCGCTCACGAAGATGGACCTCGCAGCGGAGGACGTGGCCGATCTCGCTGCGCAGGAGGTGCGCGCGCTGCTGGCGGGCACGTCGCTCGCCGGCTCGCCGATCGTACCGGTATCGGCCCTTTCCGGGAGCGGCATCGAAGAGCTGCGCCGCGCGCTGCTCGCCGCGGCCCGGAACGCCGCGCCCCGCACGCCGCGCAGCGGCCCGCCGCGGCTCGGCATCGACCGTGTGTTCGCGAGCAAGGGCTTCGGAACGGTCGTCACCGGCACGCTCGTGGGCGGCGCGCTCTCGGTGGGCGACGCCCTCGTGATCCACCCCTCGGAGCGGCGGGCGCGCGTGCGCGGGCTCCAGAGCCACGGCGTTCCGGTGCAGCGCGCTTTCCCGGGCATCCGCTGCGCGGTCAACCTGCAGGGCGTCGAGGTGGCGGAGCTCGCACGCGGAGACGTGCTCAGCCTGCCCGGGGCCCTCGCGCCCGCGACCACGCTCGACGTCGACCTGCGCTGGCTGCCGAATGCTCCCTCGCTCGAAGAGGAGGCCGCCGTGACGTTCCTGTCCGGAACGCTCGAGCGCCTCGGCCGCGTGGCGCCGATCGGCGCCACGCGCCTCGCGCCCGGCGCGCGCGGGCTCGCGCGAATCCACCTCGAAGGGCTGCCGGTCCATCTGCTGCCCGGCGATCGCTTCGTCCTGCGCGGCTTCGCGCGTACGGCCGGCGGCGGGGCAACCCTCGGCGGGGGCAGCGTTCTCGACGTCTCCCCTCAGCGCCGCCGGCGCAGCGACCCGGAGCTGGTGCGGGCACTCGATGCGCTCGCGCTGCGCGATCCCGTCGCTGACCTGCGCGTGCGGATCACGCGGAGCGGTCTTACGGGCGCCCCACGTGAGGATCTCGCACGCGAGACCGGGCTCGCGGCCGCGACCCTCGAGGCCGCGCTCGCGGCGCTCGCGACCGAGGGCGCCGCCCTCGCTACGCCTTCCGGCCGCTGGCTCGGTGCGCAGGCGATCGCCGATCTGGAGGAGCGAGTGCTCGCCGCCCTCGACGCGCACCATCGCGACGAGCCGCTCCGCCCTGGCATGCCGCACGGCGCGCTGCGCGGCCGGCTTCCGGCGAACGTCGCACCGGATGCGGCGGAGCTCGCGCTCTCGCGGCTCAGCGGCACGGAGCGGATCGCGATCGAGGCCGGCCTTGTTCGTCGCAGGGAGCATCAGCCCCGGATTCCGGCAGCCGACGCTGCGCCGCTCGCGACCCTTCGCGCGCTGCTGCGCGCATCGGCCCTCGAGCCGCCGGGCCTGCGCGAGCTCGCCGAACGCACGGGTTCGCCGCCCGAACGCCTGCGGCCGCTGCTCGCGCATCTCGAACGCGGAGGCGAGATCGTGCGCGCGCCGGGGGATCTCTTCTTCGACCGCGCCTCAGTGGATGCCCTGCGAGAGAAGCTCGTTGCGCACCTGCGTGCCCACGGCGCAATCGACACGCCTTCCTACAAGGCGCTCATCGGCACCTCGCGGCGCACGGCCGTGCCGCTGATGGAGCTCTTCGACGAGGAGCGCCTCACGCTGCGAAGCGGCGAGAAGCGCGTGCTGCGGTCGGGGACACCGTGAACGGATGGCGACGTGGACACATACGGCCATTGCACCGGAGGAGCCGACACGTACCCTTACTCCATCATCGAGGTAAGTCAGTCATGGAGATCGCGGCCCGGCTCTCGTCGAAGGGACAGATCACCGTACCTAAAGCCGTACGCGAAGCGTTGCGCCTCAGGGAGGGAGATCAGGTTCTCTTCCGCGTCGAAGGTCGACGTGCCGTCCTGGCACGAACAGCCGGTCTTCTGGAGCTCGCCGGCAGTGTCCGTGTCGCTCCTGGAAAGCGCGGCCTGTCGTGGGATGAGATCCGCGAGCGGGCGCGCAGGGCTCGGGCACGCCGCTCGCGTTGAGGGCCCATCTCGACACGAACGTGCTCGTGCGTCACCTCACGGGCGACCCACCCGCACAGGCACAGCGCGCGACGCGATTCCTCGCCGGCGCCGAGCAGCTCATGCTCGCGGACCTCGTCGTTGCCGAGCTCGTCTATGTGCTCGAGTCGGTCTACAGGGTGACGCGTGCTCGGGTGGCTGAGCTCGTGAGGGCCGTGCTCGGCTTCGCCCCTGTCTTCTCGGCGAATCCGGATCGGCTGCGAAGAGCGTTGGACGTCTACGAGTACGACCGGCTGGATTTTGCCGAGGCCTATCTCGTGGCCTGTGCCGAGGAGTCGGAGCTGCGGACGATTG
>CAYOIG010000355.1:0-6586 GCA_964403915.1 uncultured Myxococcaceae bacterium | reverse complement strand
GAACGCCACCTTCTGCGCCAGACCCTTCGACGCCTGCCGCGACGTGATCGCCGCCGTCAGCGTCGTCTTGCCGTGGTCCACGTGACCGATCGTCCCAACGTTCACGTGCGGCTTCTTGCGCTCGAACTTTGCCTTGGCCATCCCCTGTTCCTTCTCCTGCGGTTTGAGCCCGGCTGGAACGCCAGCCCTCGCCTTCTTCCATCACCTGGAGCCCACGAGCGGGATCGAACCGCTGACCTCGTCCTTACCAAGGACGTGCTCTACCGACTGAGCTACGTGGGCCGAAGAGCCCTCGCTCCGCCTGGCCGGCCCTGCCTCTTTCGCTCGACTCGCCTCTCGTTCATCCACAGGCCCCGTCAGGTACGCCGCGCGTGGAGCGGGAAACGGGATTCGAACCCGCGACCCCGAGCTTGGAAGGCTCGTGCTCTAGCCAGCTGAGCTATTCCCGCCCGCGCGCTTTCGGCGTCCCGACCACCGATCGAATTTCGTGGTGGAGAGGGAAGGATTCGAACCTTCGAAGGCGTGAGCCAGCAGATTTACAGTCTGCCCCGTTTGACCGCTTCGGTACCTCTCCGCTCCTCGACCATGAGCGAACCGGCCTCGCGAATCCACGAGCCGGCACGATGTCATGACGCGAAAAAAAGACACGTCGACACCCGCTCCCCGGTCCTTCCAGCGACGCGCCGGCAGACCGACGACTGCGGGTTGTTCTCCGTGCGAAATCGTTATGTCGGGCTGATCGTCCGACGAGAAGCCCTGGAAACGCCCCGAACCCGGAGCTGGCGAAGGGACTTGAACCCATAACCTGCTGATTACAAATCAGCTGCTCTACCGTTGAGCTACGCCAGCCTGGATTGGAACCGCCGCAGGATAGGGCCAGCACCTGCGCCTCGCAACGGGTACGCACGCGGCCTCAGGCCGGACCGGCGCTCCGGCCGCGGCGGAGGAGCTCGAAGAGGACGATGGCGGCCGCGGTGGAGACGTTGAGCGAGCCCACCTGACCCAGCATGGGGATGTGAAGCGCGTGGTCGATCAGTGCCCGAACGCCACGCCGTAGCCCCCTGCCCTCGGCACCGAGCACCACGACCAGGTCTCCCGAGAGCAGGCGGTCGGACGCCGCGAAGAGATCGACTCCGGTCTCGGGCGACGCCCCGAGAACCCAGAAGCCCTGCGCCTTCAGCTCCTCGAGGGCCCGCGGCAGGTTCGTGACCCGCGCGACGGGCAGGTGCTCGATGGCACCAGCGCTCGCTCGGGAGACGGCGGGCGAGAGCGGGGGCGCGCGGCGGCGCGTGAGGAGAAGCCCCGCGGCACCGGCCGCCTCGGCCACCCGCGCGATCGCGCCCACGTTCTGGGGATCTTCGACACCATCGAGGGCCACGAGGCGACGCATGCCGGGCGGTCCAGCGAGCAGGGCCTCGAGGGGAAGCTCCGGCAAGGGCCCGGCTTCCAGCAGGACGCCCTGGCTGCGCGCGTCCGCCCCTACCATCTCTACGAAGCGGCTGCGGGAGAGGGTCTCGATCGGCACCCCGGCCGACGTCGCCAGCTCGGCAACGGCGCCGGCCTCCGCACTCCGATGCCCCTCCACCAGGACGAGACGGAACAGGCGCCGGCGGCGGGCCCGCAGGGCTTCCTGCACCGCATGCTGGCCGCAGAGCCGCTCGAGCGGGGGCTCACCCGGACTCACCGGTGCGGGAGGCCGGCCCCGGGCGAGGCTCAGCGGCGGGGTCGGCCTGGCGCGCCAGCCGCGGCGCTCAGGCATCGGAGCCGACCAGCGCGCTCTCCATCTCCGCCAGGATGGCCCGTGCCGCCGCGGCCGGATCGGGGGCACGAACAATGGGCCGCGCTACGACCAGGAGGTCGGCACCGGCCTTGATCGCCTCGGCCGGTGTCGCCGTCCGGGCCTGATCCTCGGCCGCGACGCCGCGGGGGCGCACGCCCGGCGTCACGAGGTAGAGGCCGGATCCGACCCGCCTGCGAATCTCTGCGGCCTCCTGCGGCGAGGCAACGACGCCGTCGAGACCAGCCGCCACCGCCAGGTCGACGAGCCGGCCGACATGGGATGAAACCCCCCCGGACACGCCAGCGGCCGCGAGATCCGCCTCGCCGAGGCTCGTGAGCACCGTAACGCCCACGACCCTGAGCCGGTCGCGACCCGTCCTTGCGGCCGCCTCGGCCGCCGCATCCCGTGCCGCCGCAAGCATAGCGCGCCCCCCCGCCAGATGGACGGTCAGCATCGAGACGCCAAGCCCCGCGGCCGCGCTGACCGCGCACGCCACGGTGTTCGGGATGTCATGGAGCTTGAGATCGAGAAATACCCGGCCGTGGCCTGCGGCGAGCGCGACGGCCGGCGGTCCGGCGGCGACGAAGAGCTCCGATCCCACCTTGAGCCAGCCCGCCGTCCCCTGGAGTGCCTCGAGCACGGCCTCCGCTTCGGGCAGCGTGGCGACGTCGAGACCGACCGCCAGGCGGCTGCGCGCCCGCTCTGCGCGTGAGTTCTCCAACACGCTCCTCCTGGATCGTCCTCAAGCGCGGATGCTGATTCGTCCGATGCAGTGTGCGGAGGGGCTCTCGAATGAGCAAGACCGGGATCGAGCGCCGCGTACACCGGCGGCTCCCGCTCAGCCTGCCCGTACGGATCTCGAGCATCGACGCGGAGACCGACGTCGCGACCCGCCGGCCGTTCTTTCGGGCGACACGCGAATGGTGCGTGAACTTGTCCCGCGGCGGTGTCTTCGTGCGCACGACCGAGCCCTTCGCTCCCGGGCGCCGCGTCCTCGTGGAGGTCACGCTTCCCGACGGCCGGGGCTTCGACTCCGTCGGCCGTGTGGCATGGGTTCAGCGCAGGATCGCACCTGGCACACACGGTGCGCAGCCCGACGGGGACGGCATCGGCATCGAGTTCCTCGGTGCAGCGCCGGGCGATCTCTCGGCGCTCGAGCGCGCGCTGCGCGCGGCAGGAGGAGGGCGCGACCATGCCTACCGGTACGTCGTCTGACGCCGCCGCTTTTCTGAGAATGCTGCTTGAATCGCGCGGCCGGATCCGGGTATTCTCCCGCGCGCCATGAGACCGCCCGGCGCCTACAAGATCTCCGCGAGAGTTCGGGCCTTCGAGGCGATGCAGCACCCCTCGCTGCGGAGCGCGCGACGCGTGCGTCGCATTCTCGACTCGCTACGCACCGAGATCGTCGAAGGCTGCGAGGTGCGGATCCGGCGCGTGCTCGCAGACCCGCGCGAGATCTTCCGGCTGGAGCTCGACATGCCGGCTCTCGGCTACCAGCGCATCACGCTCCTCGACCGCGAATCGCTGGAGCAGCTGCTGCAGGCCGACGAGGTGCTCGAGCGCGTGCGCGGCTCGGCGCTGGGCGGCTGAGGCCCGGCGGCGCGCCGCGCGGTGCCCGGGGCAGGATTCGAACCTGCAAGGCCTATGGCCAGGCGATTTTAAGTCGCCCGCGTCTACCCGTTTCGCCACCCGGGCTCGGGCGCAGCCGCGGCGGGTGCGCGCCAGACTCGTGAGGGTAACATTCCAGCGTGTTCCACGGAAAGAAAATCGTCGTCGTGATGCCCGCGTACAACGCGGCCCGGACCATCGAGCGCACCTACGCCGAGATCCCCCTCGATCTCGTAGACGAGGTCGTCCTGACGGACGACGCGAGCCGCGACGAAACCGTCGAGATCGCGAAGCGTCTCGGCCTGCGAACCCTGGTCCACGAGCGCAACCGCGGCTACGGCGGCAACCAGAAGACCTGCTACGGCGAGGCCTTGCGCCTGGGCGCCGACGTCGTGGTGATGCTCCACCCAGACTACCAATATTCACCCAAGTTGATCGCGGCCATGGTGGGGCTGATCACCGACGGGCCCTTCGACGTCGTACTCGGCTCGCGGGTGCTCGGCGGGCGCGCCCGGCGCGGCGGCATGCCTCTCTACAAATACGTCTCGAACCGGGCCCTCACCGCCGCGCAGAACCTGCTGTGCAGCGCGAAGCTCTCCGAATACCACACCGGCTACCGCGCGTTCTCGCGCCAGGTGCTCGAAGTGCTCCCGCTCCTCGAGAACTCCGAAGACTTCGTCTTCGACAACCAGATGCTGGCGCAGATCCTCTACGCGAACTTCGAGATCGGCGAGATCAGCTGCCCGGCGGCGTACTTCGACGAGGCCTCCTCCATCAACTTCCGGCGCTCGGTCACCTACGGGCTCGGCGTGCTCGGCGTGT
The DNA here is from genome assembly GCA_964403915.1 of uncultured Myxococcaceae bacterium. Taxonomy (GTDB): domain Bacteria; phylum Myxococcota_A; class UBA9160; order UBA9160; family UBA9160; genus MYXO. The sequence goes on along the minus strand of CAYOIG010000355.1, from coordinate 2,376 downwards.
CGCTGCAATACTTCCTGCAGCGGCGGGGGTGGGCGAGCTTCCCGATCTTCTCCCCTTCCGGTCGCCGCCTTACGCCCGCGACGACGCCCTAGCGCGATCGCACGAGGGGAGGAGATGGTAAAAGCCGTGCGCTCGCTCCAGCCCGTGCCGGCCACACCGACGCTCCTGACGGACCAGGATCTCTATCTCTTCAACGAGGGCACGCACGTCCGGCTCTGGGAGAAGCTCGGGGCGCATCCGCTGCGCGCAGGCGGCACCTGTTTCGCCGTCTGGGCACCCAACGCAGAAGCCGTCTCGGTGCTCGGTGACTGGAACGGCTGGAGACCGGGGGCCGATCCGCTGCGCGCCCGCGCCAGCTCCGGCATCTGGGAGGGCTTCGTCGCCGGAGTCGGCGCCGGCGCGCACTACAAGTACCACGTGGCCTCGCGCTATCACGGGTTCTCCGCCGAGAAGGCCGATCCCTTCGCCTTCCACGGCGAGCTGCCCCCGCGAACCGCGTCGCTGATCTGGGATCTCGATTACGAATGGGGCGACGCCGACTGGATGGCGACTCGCGGGCAGCGCAGCAGTCTCGGTGCGCCGGCATCGATCTACGAGGTTCACCTCGGCTCCTGGCGCCGCGTGCCGGAGGACGCGAACCGCTGGCTCGGCTATCGCGAGATCGCGCCCCTGCTCGCCGACTATGCCGTGGACATGGGCTTCACCCACGTCGAGTTCCTGCCCCTGATGGAGCATCCCTTCTATGGCTCCTGGGGCTACCAGACCACCGGCTACTTCGCGCCCACCAGCCGTTACGGCACACCGCAGGATCTCATGTTCCTGATCGATCACCTGCACCAGCGCGGCGTGGGCGTGATCCTCGACTGGGTGCCGTCGCACTTTCCGACGGATGGGCACGGCCTGGCCTACTTCGACGGCACGCATCTCTACGAGCACGGTGACCCGCGCCAGGGCTTCCACCCAGACTGGAGCAGCTACATCTTCAACTACGGGCGCAACGAAGTGCGTAGCTTCCTGCTCTCGAGCGCGCTGTTCTGGCTCGATCGCTATCACGTCGACGGTCTGCGCGTCGACGCCGTCGCTTCGATGCTCTACCTCGACTACTCGCGCAAGGAAGGCGAGTGGATCCCGAACTCCTACGGCGGGCGCGAGAACCTCGACGCCATCACTCTGCTCCGACGCTTCAACGAGGACGTCTACCAGCTGCACCCGGACGTTCAGACGTGGGCGGAGGAGTCGACAGCGTGGCCGATGGTCTCGCGCCCCACGAGCATGGGTGGTCTCGGGTTCGGCGTGAAGTGGGACATGGGCTGGATGCACGACACGCTCTCCTACATGTCGCACGATCCGGTGCACCGGAAGTATCAGCACGCCGATCTCACCTTTCGCATGCTCTACGCCTTCACCGAGAACTTCGTGCTCCCGCTCTCGCACGACGAGGTGGTGCACGGCAAGGGCTCGCTGATGGGCAGGATGCCCGGAGACGTCTGGCAGAAGGCAGCGAACCTGCGCCTGCTCTTCGGCTGCCAGTGGGCGCAGCCCGGCAAGAAGCTGCTCTTCATGGGGGGAGAGTTCGGCCAGTGGCGGGAGTGGAACCACGAGGAGAGCCTCGAATGGCACCTGCTCGCGAGTCCGCTGCATGCCGGCGTGCAGCGCTGGGTACGCGATCTGAACCGCCTCTACCGTGAGGAGCCCGCTCTGCACGTCTTCGACTGCGACCCGCGCGGCTTCGAATGGATCGACTGCCATGACGTCGATCAGAGCGTGCTGACGTGGATCCGCCGCGGCGGCGCGAGCGCCCCGGCCATCGTGATCGCCTGCAACTTCACGCCCGTGCCGCGTCATGGCTACCGGGTCGGCGTGCCGGCTCCGGGGCGCTGGGACGAGGTGCTGAACGGCGACGCACGGGACTACGGCGGAAGCGGCATGGGAAACCACGGCGGTCGCAAGACGGAGTCCGTTCCGAGCCACGGTCAGCCGCAGTCGCTCCGTCTGACGCTGCCGCCCCTCGCGATGGTGGCCTTCCGGGCGCCGCGTTCCGAGACCGGCGAGAGCCGCTCGCAGCGCTGACGCAGAGCGCGCGCACGGCCGTCAGGGCCCCGCGCCTCCCTCCGGCTCCGCCGCCGGCAGCTCGAGCATCTCGAGGGGCAGGCCCGGCGGAGCCATGTCGGGCGGCACGACGCGGCTCTCGGGGAGCGGCACGAGGGCACCCTGCTCGTCCACCCACTCGTAGTCCGGATGGAACATCAGGATGGCCGGCAGCTCCTTGCCGTCGTCCATGGCCTGGTAGTGACGCACGTAGCCCTCGGGCAGGACGGCATCCTCGGGAACGATGATTCCGCGCTTGGGCGGATCGGTGCCGGGCGGCGGAAAGAG
>CAYOIG010000354.1:0-5034 GCA_964403915.1 uncultured Myxococcaceae bacterium | reverse complement strand
GATTCTAACTTGGGCCGCAGCAGGCGCCGGGGATTTTCAGCGTCGCTCCTCGAGCACGGCCTCGATCACCGTGCCGGCCGCGCGGGAGAGGTCGAGGGAGTCGCTTCGGCCGTCGCGACGGCGTGTCAGGTCGACCTGCTTCTTGGCGAGGCCCTTTGGCCCGACCGTGATCCGGTAGGGAATCCCCACGAGATCTGCGTCCTTGAACTTCACACCGGGCCTCTCGTCGCGGTCGTCGAGGATCACGTCGATGCCCGCCGCCTGGAGCGCCTCGTAGAGCTGGGCGCCAGCCTCTGCCGAGGCCACGTCTTTCGGGTTCACGACCGTGACCACCACCTCGTAGGGCGCCACCTGGACCGGCCAGATGATGCCGGCGGCGTCGTGGCTGCGTTCGACGATGGCGGCCATGGTGCGCTCGATGCCGATGCCGTAGGAGCCCATGACGATGGGGACGGCCTCTCCGGCCTCGTCGAGAACCCGCGCGCCGAGGGCCTCGCTGTAGCGGGTTCCGAGCTTGAAGATGTGCCCTACCTCGATCGACTTGCCGACTGCGAGCGCGGCGCCACACAGCGGACAGGCCTCGCCGGCCCGGACCGCGCGCAGATCGTGCCAGGCCGAAACCGGGACGTCCCGTGCCACGTCGACTCCACGCAGGTGGAAGTCGTCCGCATTGGCGCCCGTCACCATGTTGCGCCGGCCCTCGAGCGCCGAGTCTGCGATCACGCGCAGGCCGCTGACGCCCACGGCGCCGAGGCTTCCCGCCGCGGCACCGAGCGCAGGACGGATCTCGCCGGGATTCGCCGGACGCACCTCCTTCGCCCCCGTCGCGTCGCGCAGCTTCTGCTCCGCGAGGGGGTGGTCGCCGCGCAGCAGCACCAGCACGAGCTCGCCGTCGAGCACGTAGACCAGCGTCTTGATCTGCCGCTCCGCGGGCGCGCCGCCCGCGAAGCTCACGAGCGCCTCGATCGTTCGCACCCCCGGCGTCGCGAAGCGCTCGGGCGCCGGCAGCCCGGGTCCGTCTTCGATGTTCGCCAGCGCGGAGGTGGCCTTCTCGACGTTCGCCGCGTAGCCGCAGGCGGTGCAGGAGACGATGAGGTCCTCGCCGGCCTCGCTCGCCACCATGAACTCGACGGATTCACTCCCGCCCATCGAGCCCGAGGAGGCCTCGACGGCCACGGGGTCGAGCCCGCAGCGCTCGAAGATGCGACGATACGCTTCGAAGTGTCGCTGGAAAGAGAGATCGAGCCCCGCGCGATCGAGGTCGAGAGAATAGGAGTCTTTCATCGTGAACTCGCGCACCCGCAGCACGCCGGATTTGGGGCGCGCCTCGTCGCGAAACTTGGTCTGGATCTGGTACCAGATCTGGGGCAGGTCGCGGTAGGAGCGGAGCTCGCCGGCAACCGTCGCGAAGATCTCCTCGGCCGTCATGCCGAGACAGAGATCGGTGTCGCGCCGGTCCTTCAGACGGAACATCTCCGGGCCCATCACCTCCCAGCGCCCGCTCTGCTTCCAGATCTCACCGGGATGGAGCGCCGGCAGGCGGAACTCCTGCGCGCCGATTCTGTCCATCTCCTCGCGCACCACGGTGGTCACCTTCCGGGACACGCGCAGGCCGAGGGGCAGCAGCGAGTAGACGCCCGCCATCAACTGGCGAACGAAGCCGGCGCGCACCAGCAGCCTGTGGCTCACGGCCTCGGCATCGGCCGGATCGTCACGCAGCGTCGGAATGAAGGCCTGCTGCCAGCGCACGGAATCCCCCTACTTCGAGCGAGAGGGAGAGCCTAGCAAGCGAGGCGCCTCAGAACGCCGTGCCCATCGCCGGCTCCTTCACCAGCTCCGCGAAGGCGGCTTCGAGCCGACGCACGACGGGGCCGGGCGGCGGGGCGCCGAGAGCCTCGCCGTCGAGGGAGCGAACGGCGACGATCCGGGCGCCCGTGCCGGTGAGGAAGACCTCCTCGGCCGAGAAGAGATCCATCCGCCCGAGGCTGCGCTCGGCCGCCGGCAGACCGAGCCGCGCGGCCAGCTCGAGCACGCTGCGGCGCGTGATGCCCTCGAGAGCGCCGTCGCTGGCGGGGGGGGTCGCGAGCACGCCGTCGCGAACGACGAAGACGTTCGCGACGCTCGCCTCGGCGACCTGTCCGGCGAGATTGAGGATCAGGGCCTCGTCGGCGCCCCGGCGCCGCGCCTCGAGCTTTGCGAGCGCGCTGTTGAGATAGTTGAGGCTCTTGACGCGCGGGTCGAGCACGTCGGCGGGCGGGCGGCGCAGGCTCACGGTCACGAGGTCGAGACCGCGGGCACGCACCTCGGCCGGATACAGGCGAATGGCGTCGGCGATGCAGAAGACGCGCGGATGCGGACAGGTGGTGGGATCGACGCCGAGGGGCCCTTCGCCGCGCGTCACGACGAGGCGCACGTAGGCCTCCGGCTCGCCGAAGGCGCGCGCGGTGGCGAGCACGATCTCGCGCAGGCCCTCGCTGCCGCCCGGCAGCGCGAGGCCGAGCGCTCGGGCGCCGCCTGCGAGGCGTGCGAGATGCAGCTCGAGCCGGAAGACACGGCCCGCGTAGATGCGGATGCCCTCGAAGAGGCCATCGCCGTAGAGCAGGCCGTGGTCGGTGACCGGCACCCGGGCCTCGGCGCCGTCGACGATCCGCCCATCGATCCACACCTTCATCGAGACCTCCCTTCGAGACGGCTCGAGACGTGCCCGGCGGCAGCCACCACGCGCGCGGCGAGGCGCGTCGCCTCGGCCGCAGCGACGTGCGCAGCCGGCGCTGCAATCGCGAGCGTTGCCTCGAGCCGCTCGTTTGCGAGCACGGGCGCGGCCACCACGTGCAGGCCGGGAACCCACTCGCCGCGGTTCTCGGCCCAGCCCTGCCGGCGCGCCTTCTCGACGGCGGCGCGCACGGCAGTAGGCTGCACGAGCGTGCGCGGCGTGAAGCGCTCGAGCGGCCCCGCCGGAAGGCGGACGCGATCGGACGCAAACGCGAGGTGCAGCCGGCCGATGGCCGTGGCGTGCACGGGGACGACCTCGCCGATGCGGGGTGCGGCGCGGAGGAAGCCCGTGCCCTCGGACTTGTCGAGCACCACGATGCGACCGGCCCGCAGCGCGCACAGGAAGATCGTCTCGCCGATCTCGCGGGCCTCCTCCTCGAGCACGGGCCGCGCAGCGGCCACCACGGGATCTCGCCCCTGCACGCCGAGGCCGAGCGCGAGCAGCGCGATCCCGGGGCGGTAGCGCCCGCCGTCGTCCTGCTCAACGAGCCCGTGGCGCGCCAGCGAGGCGAGCAGCCGGTGTGCGCTCGACTTCGGAAGCGCGAGGGCCCGCCCGAGCTCGCTGACACCCATTGGTGTCGAATGACCGTGCAGGTGGAACAGCACGCCAAGGGCCTTCTCGACGGCGGTCGCGGCTTGCATCCGGGGAGCTCCAACCTGCGATGTTCCGTATAATGGAACGATATACTGATATGCGGAACACACACTACGGGGCCGGCGAGCCGGTGGCAAGGGCTTCCAGCGCCCCGCCGGGCCGCGGCCGCGCCGTCGCTGCGCGACCGGGCCCGGGGTTCCGCAGTCAGGGCGTCTTCGCTAGCGTTTCTTTGAACCGGTCGTTCTTCCCTCCCGGACGCCCGCCACCCCGTGACACGAGCAAGAGGCCGAGACAGCCGCGTGGCGGATTACGATTGCATCGAGAGACGGGCCGACCTCGAGGCCCTCTCCCGGGACCTGCTCCAGGAGAAGGTGATCGCCTTCGATACCGAGGCGGACAGCTTCTACCACTATTTCGACAAGACCTGCCTGGTGCAGATCGGCACTCCCCGCGGCATCTACCTGGTGGATCCGCTCGCACTCGGGGGCCCCGCGGAGCTGGCGCCGCTCGGCGCGGTCTTCGCCTCGACGGCCATCCAGAAGATCTTTCACGCCGCCGAGTACGACATCTACGTGCTGAAGCGGGACTGCGGCTTCAAGTTCACGAATCTCTTCGACACCATGATCAGCGCGCAGCTCCTCGGCTATCCGTCGATCGGCCTGGCGGCGCTCGCCGAGCGACACCACGGGGTGTCGATCCCCAAGGACGAGCAGCGCTCCGACTGGTCTGCGCGTCCGCTGACGCCGAGCCAGCTCTCCTACGCTGCGGCCGACGTCGCGTACCTGCTCCCGCTGGCGGAAACGCTCGCCGACGAGCTCGCCGCCGCGGGCCGTCGGGGCTGGGCCGACGAGGAGTTCGAGGCGCTGACGCGCCGCGAGTGGCCCGACCGCCAGTTCGACGAGCTGGGATACCTCAAGATCAAGGGCGCGCGTGGCATGGAGAAGACCTCTCTTGCCGTGCTCCGCGAGCTGTTCCTGGTACGCGACGCGCGCGCGAGAGAGATCGACCGGCCTCCCTTCAAGGTGCTCGGCAACCGCGCACTGCTCGAGATCGCCGAGCGGCAGCCCCACACGCTGGAAGAGCTCGGCGAGATCAAGGGAGTCACCGACCTGATCCTGCGCCGCCTCGGTCGCGACGTTCTGGCCGCGGTTGCCCGCGGCACGAAGCGCGGCCACGGGCCGCTGCCGCGACTCGAGGGCACGGGGCGCCGGCGCATGGACCGGCCTACCGAGCGCCGGCTGGCGGCCCTCAAGCGCTGGCGGGCTCGCCGCGCCTCGGAGCTCAGCCTCGATCCGGGCGTGCTCTGCCCGAACGCGGCGCTCGAGGCCGTGGCGGCAAAGAACCCCGCCGAAGCCGCCGAGCTGACGCGGATCCCCGAGCTCAAGCCCTGGTTCGCCCGGGAGTTCGGCGACGAGCTCCTCGGGGAGCTCCGCGCCGACCGCGACGCCGAGACAACGGAAGAACCCCGCTGAGCCTGCGGACGAAGGCCGTGGGCAAAAAAAATGGCCCCCCGGTCACTCGACCGGAGGGCCGTTTCGATCTGGCGCCCTGAGGCTTGGAGAAGGCGGGGTGCCGTTCTGGGGGAATGCGCCTTGTGTTCTCGTTTGCCTCAGGACCTCGGCTCGTCGAGTAGCGCGCCCACGTCACTCAGCGAACCGAACCAAACC
>CAYOIG010000353.1:0-8093 GCA_964403915.1 uncultured Myxococcaceae bacterium | reverse complement strand
CTGCGGGGCACCGACGGCACGGCCGCCTCGTGGAAGACCACCTCGACGCCCTCGACCGCGCGCGCCACGAGCGCCTTGTCGCGAACGTCGCCCTCGAGCAGCTCGTTCTGCGACCCCGCGCTGGCGAGGTTGTCCTTGCGGCCGCTCGAGAAGTCGTCGAGCACCCGGGCTTCCCAGCCGTCCGCGAGCAGCCGATCCACGATGTGGCTGCCGATGAAGCCCGCCCCGCCCGTCACCAGTGCCCGGCGCGTCCGGCTCATCGGGAGCCCCGGAGCCACGCGACGAAGCGTGCGATGCCCTCTTCGAAGGGCGTCGCGGGGGCGTAGCCGAGCGCGTCCCGGGCGGCCGAGATGTCGGCCCAGGTTCGCGACACGTCTCCCGTCTGCCGCGGGAGCCAGTCGATCACCGCCTTCGCGCCGAGCTCGCGCTCGAGCGTTCGCACCACCTCGAGCACCGACACCGTACGCCCTCCCCCGAAGTTGAGGATCCGGAAGCCCAGATCGGTATCGAGCGCCGCAACGAGCCCGCGCACGAGATCCTGGACGAAGGTGAAGTCGCGCACGGCCGAGCCGTCGCCGAAGACCGGAATCGGCTCGCCGCGCAGCATGCGGTCCGCGAACTTCCGGATCGCGAGGTCTGGCCGCTGCCGCGGCCCGTAGGCCGTGAAGATGCGCGCGCAGGTGACGCCGATGCCGTGGGCGTGGTGGAAGGTGTGCGCGATCAGCTCGCCCGCGCGCTTGGTCGCGGCGTAGGGCGAGATCGGACGCTCGACGGGATCGACCTCGCGAAACGGGCCGTCCTCACGCTCTCCGTAGACCGAGGAGGAGGAGGCGAAGACCATGCGCGGAACGCCATGACGCACGGCCTGCTCCAGCATCACCGCCGTTCCGTTCACGTTGACGTCGGCGTAGACGGCGGGCCGCTCGAGGCTCGGCCGCACGCCGGCAAGACCCGCCAGGTGGACGACGCCATCGAAGCGCGACTCGGCATGGAGCTTGCCGATGCTCCCGGCGTCCCGGATGTCGCCGCGCACCAGGCGGAACGACGGGTTCGTGAGGGCCCCCTCGAGGTTCCGGAGCTTGTCCTCTTCGGCATAGAACGGGTCGAAGGAGTCGAGGCCCACCACCTCGCGGCCCTGTGCCAGGAGGAAGTCGGTGAGCGTCGAGCCGATGAAGCCCGATGCGCCGGTCACGAGCACGCGCTGCGGCCGGCTCATCGCGTCCCCGGCCCGCCGCGCCGGCGCCCGCTCGCCTGCTCCTGCGCCGCGAGATCCGCTTCGACCATCATCGGGGCCAACTCCTCCAGCGAGGTGCGCGCCTTCCAGCCGAGCTGTTCGCGGGCCTTCGCCGGATCGGCGAGCAGCGTGTCCACCTCGGCCGGTCGCAGCCGCCTCGGATCGAGGCGCACGAAGTCACTGGCCTCGAGGCCGACGTGGGCGAAGCAGAGCCGCACGAAATCTCCGACCGAGTGTTGGCGGCCGGTTCCGATGACGAAGTCGGTGGGCTCGGGCTGCTGCAGCATGCTCCACATCGCCTCCACGTAGTCTCCGGCAAAGCCCCAGTCGCGCCGCGCCTCGAGGTTCCCGATCGGCAGCTCGTCCGCGAGGCCGAGCTTGATCTTCGCCACGCTCTCGCTCACGTGGCGCGTGACGAACTCCCGGCCCCGCCGCGGCGACTCGTGGTTGAAGAGGATTCCCGACACGGCGAACAGACCGTAGCTCTCGCGGTAGTTGATGGTGATCCAGTGGCCGTAGGCCTTCGCCACGCCATAGGGGCTGCGCGGGTGGAACGGCGTCGTCTCGTTCTGCGGCGACTCGCGCACCTTGCCGAACATCTCGGAGCTCGAGGCCTGGTAGAAGCGGATGGCCGGATCGACCAGTCGGATCGCTTCGAGCAGGCGCGTCACGCCCAGCGCCGTGAACTCGCCGGTGAGCGAGGGCTGGCTCCACGACGCGGGCACGAAGGACTGCGCGGCGAGGTTGTAGAGCTCCGCCGGCCGCACCTCCTGGAGCAGCCGCAGTATCGACGTCTCGTCGAGCAGGTCTCCCTGGTGCAGCACGATCCGGCCCGTGAGGTGCGCGATGCGCTCGTGGGCCTCGGTGCTCGAGCGGCGCACCATGCCGTGCACCTCGTAGCCCTTCGCGAGCAGGAGCTCCGCCAGGTAGGAGCCGTCCTGTCCGGTGATGCCGGTGACGACCGCCCGCAGCGCGCTCATGACCGCTCGCTCTCGGCGAAGAAGCCGAGGTTGCGGAGCAGCCGGAAGGTGAGCGCCAGCACGGCCGCCAGGAAGCCGAGCGCAGCGTAGCCCTGCAGCCGGGTGAACGAGATCGCGATCACGCAGAAGCACGCCGTGAGAAAGTAGAGCGAGAGCACGGCCGCGCGGTGCGAGCCCTCGGACTCGAGGAGCCGGTGATGGATGTGCGAACGGTCGGCCTGCATCACCGCCGAGTGGCGGCGCAGCCGCCGCAGAACGGAGAGGCCGACGTCCATGATCGGCACGGCCAGCGCGAGCAGCGGCACGACGAAGGTCAGCACCGAGCCCTGCCGGTAGCCCTCGATCGCCAGCAGCGAGAGCACGTAGCCGATGAAGAGAGCCCCGGTATCGCCGAGAAAGATCCGCGCCGGCGAGAAGTTGTAGGGCAGGAAGCCCAGCAGCGCGCCGACGAAGGAGATGCCGACGACCACGCCGAGCGTCACGCTGGCCTGCCAGCAGATGATCGTGAGCGTGGTGCCGATGATCGCCGCAACGCCGGTACACAGACCATCGAGACCATCCAGCAGGTTGAGCGCATTCGTGATGCCCACGATCCAGGCCATGGTGAGCAGCGTCATCATCCAGGCGGGCATCATCCAGGCCGTCCGCGTCAGGGGATCGGTGATGTGCCGGATCTCGAAGCCGTAGTAAACGGCGATGCCGGCCGCGAGGAGCTGGACTCCGAGCTTCGTCTTCGGGCCGAGGGTGTAGCGGTCGTCGAAGGCGCCGACGCTGAGGATCAGCAGCCCCCCCAGCAGCAGCCCCTCGAGATGGCCCCGGTACGGATCCCCTTCCGTGAAGAAGGCGACGGCGATGGCGATGCCGACGAAGAAGCCCATCGCCACGGCCAGACCGCCCAGCAGCGGAATGTTCTCGCGGCGGCTGACCTTCCGCTCGTTGGGCCGGTCGATGACGTGGAGCGCCTGCGCCACACGCGAGACCAGGGGCGTCGCCGCAAAGGCCACGCCAAAGGCCACGAGGAGCGGAACCACGATCGCGGGGAGACTCATTGCTCTTCCGGGGGGCGGCGCAACCGGCTAGCGGTAGTCGTAATAGGCTTGATCGACGGCCGATCCGTTCAGCACCACGCCGAGGATCCTCCGCCGGTCGAGCAGGTCGAGCGCAGTCTGCACGTCGGACTCGGGCGTCGTGTCCGCGCGCACCACCAGCACCGCACCGTCGGTGAGCTCGCTGATGATCTTCGCGTCGGGCAGCGAGAGCGCCGCCGGCGTGTCGAGGATCACCATGTCGTAGCGCCGGCTCAGCTCCTCGATGAGGGCCTTCATCTTCGCCGATGCGAGCAGCTCCGACGGGTTCGGCGGCATCGCGTGGACCGGGAGCACCTCGAGAGCGCCCCCTTCGAAGGAGGGGCCCGTGACCTTGTGGATCGCCTGGTCGAGGGGCGCCTGGTCGAGCAGCACCTCCGCGAGGCCGGCCGCCGGCGTGATGCCGAGGGCACGGTGGATCTTCGGCTTGCGCAGGTCGCAGTCGACCAGCAGCACGCGGCGATCGAGATGCATCTCGCTCACGATCGCGAGGTTGATCGCCGCCGAAGTCTTCCCCTCACCGGGCAGCGCGCTCACGATGGAGAGCGTGTGGATCGGCCGCTGCGCGGCCAGCGACTCGAGCCGCGCCCGCAGTGTTCGGTACTGCTCCACGACGAACGAGTCGGGCTGGAGCAGCGCGATGCGGCGCTTGTTGGCCGAGGTCGCATCCTCCTCGCGCAGCAGGGCCGTGCGCTGGAACCAGCGCTTCCAGAACGGCACGCGGCGCGCCTTCTCCACCTCGGCGGCGGGCGCCCAGTCGGCCGCCGGCGCCGCAGCGACCCCGCCCGGAGCCAGGCGACTGCGGCCCTCCTCCGCTCTGCGCAGCGCATCGTAGACCTTGCCCATCGCTTCCCCTTTCTCTCCGCTAGCGGAAGAGGCCAAGCAGCCCGCGCCGGCGCTTCGGCGGCATGCCCGCCGCCTCCGCCGGCGACGCGCCGGATTCCGTAACACCGGGCAGCGCGAGGTCCTCCGCTGCCTCTCTCACCTGCGTCCTGCCGATCACGGGAAGCTCCCGCGAGTAGCCCAGCAGCAACGCCGAATCGCAGACGATGTTGAGAAGACGCGGGATGCCTCCCGTCACGTCGAAGATCTCGCGCAGCGCGCCGCGATCGAAGAGGCCCTGCCCCGTGTAGCCCGCGAGGCGCAGGCGCTCGTCGATGTACGCCGCGGTCTCCTTCTCGTCGAACGGACGCAGGTGATGGCGGAGCACGATGCGCTGGCGGAGCTGGCGAAGATCCGGACGCGCCAGCATCTGGTTCAGCTCCGGCTGACCCACGAGCATGATCTGGATCAGCTTCGACGTCGGTGTCTCGAGGTTCGAGAGCAGCCGGATCTCCTCCAGCATCTCGGCCGAGAGATTCTGCGCCTCGTCCACGATCAGCAGCGTCGGCAGCCCCTTCTCGAGCCGCGAAATCAGGAAGCGGTTCAGGGCCAGCAGATACTCGGCCTTGGTGCTGCACCGCTCCTCGATGCCGTATTCGTCGAAGAGCACGCGGAAGAAGTCGAGGGGCTCGAGCCGGGGGTTGAAGAGAAAAGCGGCCGTCGTCGTCGCATCGAGCTGCGCCAGCAGCGCGTGGAGCAGCGTGGTCTTGCCCGTTCCCACCTCACCCGTCAGCAGCACGAAGCCCTTGCGCGCGCGAACGCCGTAGACGAGCGTCGCCAGCCCTTCGCGATGGGCCTCGCCCAGGTAGAGAAACGCCGGGTCCGGCGTCATCTCGAACGGGCTGCGCAGGAGTCCGTAGTGCTGCCGGTACATGCGGCGGGCCTACTCTCCCGTGACCGGCGACGCGCCATCCGCCGCAGGCTGCGCCGGCGGCGTCGGAGCGATCGGTGACACCGGAGCGGCGGGGGCCGCGGGTGTGGCCGGCCGGCCAGGAGCGGCCGGCTGGGCCGGCACCGCGGCCGCGCGCCAGGCCGGCAGCACGTTCACGAAGAAGTAGCCGCCTCCCGAGCCGACGAGGACGAAGAGCACCAGCGCCGCCGTTGCGATGGCCGCTCGCATCCGGTGCCGCCGCGCTGCGGCGCGGTCGGCGTCGAGCAGAATGGCCGGGATCTCGGCCAGAACGGGGATCCGCAGCTTCTGCTGCAGGTCGCGCGCCCCGTGGAAGGAGCTGTCGGAGCTCTCGAGCAGCAGCCCGACGCCGCCGCCGAGGGCCAGGCCGAGCATGAGGCCGACCAGGATGATCACGAGGCGCCGCGGCGAGGCGGGATCCGGCGGCGGAACGGCGGAGTCGAGCACGCGGAACTGCTCGCCCTTCTGCCGCCGCTCCATGTTGGCCGCCGTTGCGGCCTCGAGGCGTTTGGCGCCGTACTCGTCGACGTTCTTCGCGAGCGATTCGTATTCACGCGCCAGCGCCGCGAGCTGCTCCTCCACCCGGGGAGTCGCGACCAGTCGGCCCTGAATCTCCTCCACCTGCTTCGTCAGTCGCTCGATGTCCTGCTGGCCGGCCTGCACCCTTAGCTGGGCCCGCCGCATCTCGGCCTCGGCCTGCTGCTGCGGCAGCGAGCGCGGCGACTCCTTGGTCCCGCCCTCCGTCTCGACTCGCTGCTGGAGCTGGCTGATCTCCTGCTGGAGCGCGAGGATGTCCGGGTGCTTGTCGGTGAAGCCACGCGAGCGATGTTCGCCGAGCTTGAGCTGGAGCATCTCGATCCGCCGCTCGGGGTTGGCCTCGTCGTTCGGTGTCGCCACGGCCTGCGCCTGCAGAGACTGCTGGCGGTAGAAGGCCTCATCGCTCTGGGCCTCCGCCATGTCGCGCTGTGCACGCCGGAGGTTGTCGATGGCGTTCTCCAGCAGCCGCTGGTTCGACTCCATGTCCAGGGGCAGGCGGCCCGGGTTGTCGGCCTTGATCTGCGCCGTCTGGGCCTCGACCTCACGGATCCGGCCTTGCAGCCGCTGCAGCTCGGCCTCGATGAACTCCGAGGTATCGCCGGAGATCTGCACGCGCTCCTTGATGTGCTCGTCGATGAAATCGTTGGCGAGCCGGTTTGCCACGGCTGCCGCGGTGGTGGCCGAGTCGGAGCTGAAGTAGAGCCGGAAGGTATTGATCTCGATCTCGCGGGCGTTGCGGCCGCGCAGCTCCTGCGTCTGGAGCTCCGGCAGCACCGGCTCGACGCGGATGTGCTTGCGCATCTCCTCGATGATCTCCTCCCGGGTGAGCTCGTCCGCCAGCTCGGGATAGAGCTTGAGATCATCGATCACCTTCGAGAGCCTCGGCCGCGACAGGATCTGCATGGTCATGAGGTGGAGGCGGTTGTTGAGGTCGCTCTCCGCCACGCCAGACTCGATCAGATGCTTCGAGATGCTCTGCGGCTCGACCAGCAGCGTGGCGCTCGCCATGTAGACGTTGGGCAGAAGCGCCGCGACCACGATCGATGCGAGGAAGATCGCTCCGGCGACGCTCGCCATCACCGGCAGCCGGCGCCGCACGATCTGTCGCAGATCTCCCAGCTTCAGACCCTGATCTTCCGTCATGCCGTCTCTCCCGCGCGAGGGCGCATCAGTTGAGAATGTGGATCGGATCGAACTCGTACCGGAAGCCGACCGTGACGATGAAGCGGTTGGTGTCGACGCTCGCGATACCCGTTCTCTTCGTAGTCTGCTTGTCGTAGGTCGCCCGGCCGTAGACGTAGCTGCTGCGCGTGATCTTTCGATTGATCTGCGCCGAGAGGCCGTAGTTCATGACCTTCAGTCCCGACTTCACCGTGAAGGCCTGGAGGCCCTGCGCCTGCGCACCCGTGAAGGCGAACACGCCCAGCTCGGGATTGACGGCGACCGGGATGCCGATGGGGCTCACGGGCGTCAGCTGGAAGAGCTGCTTGGAGCTCGACTGGCGACGGGTGACCAGGCCCGAGACCGTGACCTGCCAGAGCGGCGATGGATCCCAGATGTTCGTGAGCGTGAGGGTATCGGTGACGAGGCTCTGGCTGAAGCCCGAGGTGTTGCTGGCGTTGCGCACGTAGGCACCGGTCAATTCCACCCAGCGCCAGCGCTTGGTGACCGACAGGTTTGCGAAGTAGGTGATGCTGCTGCCGGCCGACTTGGGCGCCGTTCCAATCTGCGTGAGCGTGCCTGTCTGGGCGAGATCGACGGGTTGCAGGTTCGCGTCCAGGGCGAGGGTCTGGGTGGCATCGAGCGGGCCGGCCGATGTCGTGACGGTCTGACACCTCTCTGCGACCACGACGCCCTCGAACGGGGTGCAGCGGCTGCCGTCGAGCGGACTGAGAACCAGCCCGTCCCGCGTCAGCACGTTGCGCGCGTAGAGCGGTGCGTTCTGACGCGTCGTCTCGAAGTCGGCCGCATCGGGCTGCACCAGCGCGGGCCCCGCATTCATCTGCAGCGACCACGTCGGAGAGAACTCGTGGTCCCAGATCCCGAAGAGCTGGTAGTAGCTCGATCCGCTCGATCCACCCCCAACCTGGTCGATGGTCTGGCGCGTTGCGCCGAGGCCCGTGCCGACCCGGTCTGTCGGATCGAGCGCGTAGGTCGCGTAGAGCTGCGCGGTCGTCGCACCACTGTCGGCGTTGAGCTCGCTCTGGTAGTCGACGATGCTGTTCGAGGCCGAGAAAACACCCAGCCAGCGCGGTGTGAAAGCATGGCGCACGCCAGTCTCGAAAAAGTTCTGCATCACGGCGGTGTTCGAGAAGACGGGAGTCGCCTGCGCCAGCAGGCTCGCCTGATCGGTCTCGGTGGTGACCGAGAAGGACGGCGTGCGGCTGAACCGGTCGTTCGCATAGATCTCCGTCGAGGCACTCGGCTTCCAGCGAAGCTCGCCATTCGCCAGCTGAAATACGCTG
>CAYOIG010000352.1:0-3565 GCA_964403915.1 uncultured Myxococcaceae bacterium | reverse complement strand
ATCGCCGCGGCACGCACACGCGCTGGAAGGAGGATTCGTAGCAGCCCGCCTCCTCGCCGATGCGCAGGGCGACGAGCATCGCCGGGAGCTTCTCCTCGCCGAGCTTCACTTCCAGCCGCACGTGCGAGGGCAGGCGCTGCGCAAATTCCCACCGGTCGTTCCAGGCCGGCAGCGTCGTGTCGTTCTCCGCGCCGAAATATTCGAAGCGCGCCTCGCTCACGCCATCGAGCAGCAGGAATTTCTCGGCATCCTCCACGGGCGAGAAGTCGCTCGCCGCGGCGGCCGCGAAAGCGCGCCGCATGACCAGCCGGCCGGCTGCCGCGCCGCCGCGCGCGGGCTCGAATTCGAAGGACACGAAGGCGAGCCCGCCGCCGCCGATCTCCGCGGGACGCATCGAGACGAAGCGCAGGCGCTCGCGCTCTCCCCGGAAGGCGAGCTTGACCGCGAGCGGATCCTTGAACCGCCACGGGAATGCAGCGGCGAGCTCCTTGCGGACGAAGGACCAGGCCAGCAGCACCTGGTCGGCGCGGTCGCCGCGCCCCGAGCCCGCCTCCCAGGCGCGGATGCCCATGCGCATGCCCCCGAACAGCATTGCGAGCATCGCCGCGAGGAGGGTGAGCGCGACCACCGTCTCCAGCAGCGTGAAGCCGTGCGCCCTGCGCGCCGTTCTCACGGCCGGGCCCCCAGCACGAGCGTCGCCAGGCGCACGTCGCGATCGCGCCCGTCGGCCGCACGCCAGGCGACTTTCGATTCGACGCGCAGCAGCCGCACCCGCAGGTTGTAGTCCCTGCTGCGATCGGCGCCTTCGCCTTCCCGGCGCTCGTCGTAGGCGGCGGCCGACAGGGTCCATGCGAAGCCGCTCTCGGTTCCCGAGGCATTGACTTCCTCGAGCCGTTCCGCGGCGGTGTAGCCATCCAGCCGCGACTGCGCGATCAGCACGGCACGCGCGTACTCGTCGGCCAGCTGCGCGTCCCGGAGGCCGCCGGAGAAGAGCTGCAGCAGCACGGCGAGCGTCACCGCGAAAACCACGAACGCGGCGAGCACCTCGAGGATCGTGAAGCCGGCCTCGTGGGCGCGGCGGGCCCGGGCCAGCCTCATCGTCGGCGCTCGAGGGGGCTAGCCCCCCTCCTTGATGCTCACGCGTCCGGTCAGCCAGTCGACGTCGACGAGGAACTTGCGCTCCCCGGAAGCCACCGTGATGCGTCCGCCCGTGGAACTGCCGTCCGGATAGAAGCGGATCGCACCGCGCTTCTCGTCGACGATTTCCGACTGCGCCGTGTACAGCTTGAGCTCGAGGCGCTCCGGGAGCGAGCGCGCCCGGCTGGCACCGCTCACCTCGAAGCTGCGGCGCTCCACGTCGAGCGTGAGAGTCGCCGTATCCTGGCGGGCGATGGCGGTTCCGCGCGCGTCGCGCAGCCCGGCCGCGACCGCGCGGGTGGCGCTCTTCAGTTCCGCCCCGGAAACGCCGCCCGTGGTGAAGCGCACGGCGAGCGCATAGCCGGCAGCCGCGATCACCAGCACGAGCAGCATCTCGAGCAGGGTGAAGCCGCGTTGGCCGGGCGGTCGCATCAGTTGCGGATGTCCTTGTTCTCCCCCTCGCCGCCTTCCTTGCCATCGGCGCCGAGCGAAATGAGTTCGTAGCCGCCCTTTTCCGCCGGCGCGCGGTAGGTGAAGTCGGCGGACCACGGGTCCTTCAGGTGCTTGGCGTCCTTCAGGTACGGTCCGTTCCAGTTGCTGGCTCCCGATGGCGCGGCGAGCAGCGCGTTGAGCCCCTCCTGGGTGGTGGGAAAGCGTCCGGTATCGAGCTTGTAGAGCTCGAGGGCGCTGCCGATCTGCTCGATCTGCACCTTGGCGCGCTCGGAGCTCGCGCGCCCGAGGCTGTTGAAGACACGCGGCCCCACCATGGCGAGGATCACGCCGATGATGACGAGCACCATCACCAGCTCCAGCAGCGTGAAGCCGCCGTGGCCGCGGGAGGGTAAGGGGCGGGTGAACCTGTTCATGGCGACTCCGGCTTTCTTGCCCGTCAGATGGGCAGGTCGTAGATCGAGAGCATGGCGGCGAGGATCGAGAGGATCACGGCGCCGACCACGAAGGTGAGGAAGAGGATCATCGCGGGCTCGAGGAGGGCGAGGGCACGCTTCACCGCCCGCGCGACCTCCTTGTCGTAGACGTCGGCAACGTCGAGCAGCATCTGGTCGAGCCGCCCCGTCTCCTCGCCCACCTGGATCATGTGCACCGCGAACGCCGGGAAGCGGCGCGTCTCCAGCATCGGCTTCGCGAAGCCGCGGCCGGTCTTCAACTCGCGCGCGACCTCGCCGAGTCCGGCGGCCATGAAGGTGTTGTCCATGGTCTCGCGCGCGATCGAGAGGGCGTTGACGAGGGAGACGCCATTGCGCAGCAGCGTGCCGAGGGTGCGGGCGAGCCGCGCCGTCTCCACTTTCGCCGCCAGGTCGCCGACGACGGGCAGGCGCAGCACCTGCCGGTCCCAGACGAGCTTCGCCTCCGGCGACTCCAGGCGCTTGGCCGCGAGGAACACGGCCGCGGCGCCGCCCAGGACGATCGCCCACCAGTAGCCGCGCATCAGCGCGCCGGCGCCGAGGACCATTTCCGTCACCCAGGGGAGCGCCTTGCCGCTCTGCTCGAAGATCGGCTCGAACTGCGGCACCACGACGGCGAGAAGGATGACGACGGAGGCGAGGGCGACGACGAGGAGGATCGTCGGGTAGATGAGGGCGGACTTGACGCTCTCGCGCAGGTCCTTAGAGCGTTCCATGAACTCCGCGAGCCGCGCCAGCACGTCGGCCAGCGCTCCGCCCGCCTCCCCGGCGCGGACCATGTTCACGTAGAAGCGCGAGAAGGCCCCGTCCTGGCCGTCGAGCGCCTTGGAGAGCGCCGCGCCGCCGCGAACGTCGTTGCGCACCTTGCGCAGGATCTCGGCGACGCGCTCGCTCTCGGCGAGTCCGACGAGGATCTCCAGGCTCCGGTCGAGCGGCAGGCCGGCTTTGAGGAGTGTCGCGATCTCGCGGGTGACCACCCCGATCTCGTCCTGGCTCACCCCCTTGCGGAACAGCGCGGACGAGGGGCCTTTCCTGGCCGGGGCCGCCACGCCCTCGGCAGCGCCCGCCTCCACGGCCCGGATCGGCGTGTAGCCCATGTCGCGCAGCCGCTCGATGACCCCGGTGCGCGTGGCGGCATCCATCGCGCCCTCCAGAACCTCGCCGGCGGGCGTCACGGCCTTGTACTGGAAGACAGGCATGGCGGTCAGTCTTCGCGCGTGACGCGAAGCACTTCCTCGAGGGTGGTGGTGCCGGCCACCGCCTTGCGCAGTCCGTTCTCGAACATCGACTCGAGCCCCTCTTCCACGGCGGCGGCGCGCAGGTCGGCCGAGTTGGCGTGGCGCATCACGAGCGAACGGATGCGGTCGCTCATCGGGAGCATTTCCATGATCCCCAGGCGGCCGAAGTAGCCGGTGGAACTGCAGTGACTGCAGCCGACCGGGTGGTAGAGCGTCACCTCGCCCGCCGGGACGAAGCGCCTCAACCCCATCTGCTCGATGACCACC
>CAYOIG010000351.1:0-5977 GCA_964403915.1 uncultured Myxococcaceae bacterium | reverse complement strand
GCCGTGTCCGCCGCCGGGTGAGTGGCGGATTTCGAACTCCGAAAGCCCGTGTCCCGAGGAGACCCTGCATGTCGATCCCCCTTACGCACTCGATCCTGACGCTCCTGCCGCGGACGCTCGCGGGCGGTGCGCCGTCTTGCCGAGAGAACACCGCCTCACCGCACGAAATGGACAGTCATCCGAGGAGGAAGTGTGCAGCCTCCAGGCGAACACTCTTGCGTTGGGCCGTCTCGATGGCCCTGTCGCTGCTGGCGCCTGTGAGCATCGCCGTGGCGTATCCTGTCTTCGATGGCGCAGGAGAGTACGGAACCGATGCACTCGGCTACTACTACTCCGTCACCGGTGGCCTGTTTCCCACCGGCACCACGCCCAATGGCGACAACGCGAGTGGGGGCACGTTCCGATTCCTCACGGACGACCCGGCCTGGGGCTACGGTATCGATGTCTGGCACAAGGACGACTGGTACCCGAACAATGCCAGCATCGCGCTGACGCTCGAGAACGGCTCGACGACCGTCTACGACAACAACGGGCTCGAGACCGGGACCTTTCCGACCGGCTACTACGACTACGGCGCCGGATTTCCCGTCCCGGGAGCGGGGGCCGTGACGGCGTATTCCATGGCCAACAACTGGGACTGGATCTATGCCGGCTACTTCCAGCTCACCGCGGCGACGGTAGTCACCGGCATCACCGGCTACTTCGTCCGTTCCAGCGATCCCTACGACCCGCTGACGGGCCCGTTCGACCCCGACAATCCGCTCTTCCAGTACCACTCGAACATCTGGTCCAACGTGACGGGTGATCTGCTGCCGGTCAACACCGGCTCGTTCACGGGCGATGTGTTCTCGTCCGACACTACGTCCGGCACCTTCTCCTGGTCCGACACCGGCTACGACCGCACGGGTAGTTCGAGCGTGCAGGACATCTATCGCCTGAGATACGCGCTGGATGCTCCGCTGACGCTCGAGGCTGGGACCTACTGGTTCGGCACCAATGCGACCGTGCCCGAGCCCGCGACCGCCGTGCTCTTCGGCCTCGGTCTCACGGGGCTCGCTGCGGCCGCTCGCAAGCGGCGATCGGCGCGCTAGCCACGAAGGTCCCCCGACTGCAACGCCCCGGCCCACGCCGGGGCGTTGCCATCTTCATGGACGTCGGGCTTCCATGGGCCACCCGCGGTAGCTAGCGCAGCAGCAGCTTGCTCCGGTCGGTCGTGTGGCCGGCGCCCACCTTGCGCAGCTCCCGGTTGAGCTCGAAGCCGGGGCCGCTGTCGGGAGCGTGTCCCCGAATGCCGTAGAACTGGATCGTCTCCGGGGCCCACGTCGCTTCGTAGAGCGGGAGATTCGACAGCGTCTCCTTCAGCGTGGCCTTGCGCGGTGCGAAGCGGCAGACGGGCACTTCCTTGATGCTCGTCTGGCCTACGGGGCCGAGATTCACGTTCTGGCCGTAGAGCCAGCGATAGAAGGGCTCGCGCTTGTTGGTGACGTAGGCCGCGCTGGGCACGTGATCGTCGGTGCTGCGGAAGGCGAGGTAGTACTGCACGCCCATCACCTCGTCCTTGCCGTCGCCCTCGATGTCGAACACGTCGTGGCAGTAGGGCTGGTTGCGGTAGCTGGGCATCTTCACGAGATCGTCCGAGCTCGTCGGGGTCATCTGGCGCAGCTCGCTCATGTGCCCCGACCCGAGGCGCGTGCAGCCGTGCGAGGTGGGCGCACGGCTCGCGATCCACAGGTTCTGGTACCCCTTGCTCGGGTCTCGCTCGCCAGACTGCTTGCGCCACTCCTTCGGCAAGAAGGGCGTCGAGTTGAGCTGACAGCGGACGCCCGCATTGTGAAAGGCGTTGTAGGCGATGCCGCCCGCGAACTGGTAGGGGAACATGCTGATGAAGCCGTAGCCCG
Organism: uncultured Myxococcaceae bacterium; assembly: GCA_964403915.1. Classification (GTDB taxonomy): domain Bacteria; phylum Myxococcota_A; class UBA9160; order UBA9160; family UBA9160; genus MYXO. The sequence continues at coordinate 4,079 of CAYOIG010000351.1, read as the reverse complement.
GGTTCGGCGAGAGGTAGTCCACCATGCCGAGCTGTCCGCGGCCGGTCGTGCGGCGGATGAGCGGCCAGATGCCGGTGACGCCGAACTCGGGAAGCCTCTCGCCGTTGTAGCTGGTCGTTCCCTCGATCGTGCCGGCCGGATAGATCGTGCTGAACTCGATCGCCTCGACGTTTCCGCCGCGCACCCGGTAGTGGCCCTCCGAAGCCTTCTCGACGAACTCCTCCGTGGCCTTGCGCAGAGCGGCGTCGTCCCCGGCCTTCGCGAGGTCGGCGGCCTTCTGGAGGGCCGCCGCGACGCCGGCGTCGAGATCGTAGAGGTCGATGCGACCCGGAAGCGCAGCGTTCGCAGCGTCGATCCTACCCGATTCGGAAGAGAGGTCGGCCGTCGCGAGCGCCTTCTTCCACTGTGTCACGACCGTGTCGAGAGGGATTCGGATGCGGAAGACCCGGTTGGGGTTGAGTGCCGAGAGGATCTCGCTGCTCTTCTCACGGTAGGCGTCGGGGCCGAGACTCGCCCGGCTCGCTGCGGCCTGCTCCACACCCTTGGCCTGCAGCGCCTCGACGAAGCGCTCGTACTCGCGGTTGGTCGTGAGCGTGATCACCTTCGCGTCGATCATCTCCTGGTAGATCTTGTGCCGCGCCAGCAGGTCGTCGAGGTAGACGTCGAGCTCCTCGTCTCCGAGGGGAATCGTCACGCGCACCTGGTTGCCGCGGGAGAGCTCGATGTGGGGCCGCTGCGGATCCTGTGTCCGCGGGGCGAAGCCGGCGTAGAAGGAGGGCTCGTACCAGTGGAAGAAGACGCCCTCGGGCGGCTGGCTCCCGTCCCAGGCCGGGTCTCCCTGCGAGTCGAGGGCTGCCCGCGCCGCCGGTGCGGCGAGCCCGAGGGCGAGCGCGAGAGACAGATGCAGGCCGGCACGGATCATTTCAGGACCTCCTCGAGATTGAGCGTGCTCCCCGCAGCCCCGCCGGGCTTGCCTTCGAGGGCTGCCAGGGCGGGAACGTTCTTGAGGGAGTCGTTGCCGATGAAGGGGCGACTCTGGAAGAGCCAGAGCTTGCCCTTCGCGAAGCCGAACTCGATGTCCCAGGGCCGCGGCCGGCCTGCCGGATCGAGCGTGGGCTCGAACTTCTCGGTGATGGTCTTGCCCGCCGCGACGAGCTGCTCGAGCTCCTTCGGCTGCAGCACGGTGGCGCTGCCGCTGGCGGGCACGACTGCGGTGCCACCGCCCGGCTGGAGCTGATTGCGCCACGGCGACTTGAAGAGGGTCACGATCTCGACGGCCGCCGGCGACCAGATCAGCGTCTCCGCCGAGGTGCCGTCGACGGCGCCTCCGACACCCTCGGAGGTGGCGACCGTCATCTTCGCGGCGTCGCCGTCGTAGATGTTGCCGGTGACCAGAACGCCCGACTTCTCCGAGGGCACGGACTCGAGGATCACCACCGACGGGAGCACCCAGAGCGGCTCGTCGATCAGGGTCTGGCGCCAGGAGAAGGAGCGGAGCGAGAAGGGCGAAGCCCAGACCTCCTTGAGCGCGACGCTGATGTCGGCGAGCGACTTGCGATTGAAGAGCGTCAGGTTGAGGCCGGCGCCGTTGAAGTTGTCGAGATCCTCGACGTTGGTGTCGCTGCGGACGAAGCAGCCCACGGTCTGCGACTCGTCGTTCGGGTCGAGCAGGCCGAGAGCGCCGAGACCGCTCTTGATGCCATCGGTGAGATCCCGGGCGAGCGGCGAATCCTGGATCGACTGGCGCATGATCGCGAGCCGCGGATCGATCCACGCGGTCAGCTCCCGCTCGCTCTTCTTCGAGGGGATCTTCTTGCCGAAGAACTCGGCATAGGTGCGCTCCACGAACGCGGGCAGCGGCTCTCCGGGCGTTGCGAGATTCTGTCCGCGCAGCTTCTCGGGCACGCTCACCTTCGCGTTCAGGTAGTGCGCATGGTAGGCGCCGAATGGCACGACGATGCCGCGCGCCACCTTGTCGGGAAAGAAGTGCTTCAGCTCGCCCAGATAGGCCGCTTTCGGCCCGCACATCCGGCCGGAGTCGCTGCGCCGAACCTTCTCGAGATCGATGGGGAGCTTCGGTCCGAGATCGAGCTTCTCCCGGTCGATGTGCAGCTTCGCGCCTGCGATCTCGAGCGAGCCGTCTCCCGTGCGCGCGTCGTTGCGCGTGAACTCCTCGTAGACCAGGCGGTCCTGGTCCGTCATGGCCGAGGCCTCCTTCACGATCACACGCCCGCCGGGCGTCGAGATGAAGAGCACCTGCTGGCCGTCGTGGGGCACGAGCAGATCGTAGGCAGGCGAGCCGAGGACGACGTTCGGGATGCCGAGCGCCCGTGCGAGGAGCTGGACGTGGGAGAGCACGTTTCCCTCGCCGCGCGTGAGGATGCCTGCCGCCGGCTCGAGATCGGCGGGCGTCTCCGGCAGCGCCACGATCTCGTTCCGCGCGTAGCTACCCTGCTTCGGCGCCACGCGCAGGCGCGCGAGGGCGAGGCCGGGGTTGAGCGCGCGCACGTCGGTGTCGAGGGCGCGCCCGAAGAAGTCGTGTTTCGGGCGCTCGCTGCCTGCTGCGAAATCGTCGAGCCGACGTGCCACTCGCGCGTACAGCAGGAGCGGCGAGGCGCGCAGGATGTCGTCGCCGATGCCGGCGACCTGCGGCATGACGAACGTCCACTGCGCCCAGACCTCGGCGAAAGGAAGGGTCGCGTTGGCCTGCGCCCACTCGACCACGCGCTCGGCCTGCTCGAGACCGCGCCGGAACTCCTCGCGCCCCTGGCTGGGCCTGGCCAGCAGCTCCTGCAGCGAGGCGAGCGCAGCGTCGCGCTCGCGATCGTTCAGCAGCCCCGTGGCGTAGGTGGCGTTGGTGAGGGCCGCGAGGATCTGGAGATTCTGTCGCGCCGTGAGCCCCTTGCCCGACTCGAGGAGGGCGGTGCCCCGACGGCTGAGCACCGCGCCGGCCGTGATGTCGAGGTCGATCAGCCGCCGCGCATCGGCGGGCGAGACTTTCTTCGCGGCCACGGCCTGGCGCGCGGTCAGCATGAGCTGCGCCAGCGCAGAGATGCCCTCGGTCGGATCCGTGCTCGGGCCCGGCACCAGCGCCCGGAGCTGTCCGCGCAGGGCCTCGTCCTGGATCGCCGCGATCTGCGGGTCGAGAGCCTTCTCGTCGATGGAGGTGAGCTTGGTGATCTCGGCCACCAGGCGGTCGATCTCGCTGCGCTCGGCTCCCTGCGGCAACCGATCGCGGTACTCCTCCAGCCTCGGAACCAGGCCGGCCGAGAGCTGGTTGTGGACGGCGTCCTTCAGCGGCTTGAAGCGCGGGTCCATCGACTCGACGCGGGTCGCCATGGCGCGAATCTGCTGGATCTGGCCGACGTCGCTGCGAACGAAGAAGCGCTTCTGCAGCTCGTAGGCCAGCAGGAAGTGTCGGGTCTCGTCGAACTCGGGAGCCGCGAGATAGCGCTCGAAGAGCTTCGGGGCCGCGGGCGCCTCTTCCTCCGAGCTGGCGAGGCCGCGGAAGCCGCGAAGCTGCGCCAGCTTGTGCTGCGGATTCGTCTCGGTGAAGTACTTCTCGAGGATGTAGCCGCGCACGAGGTCGTTGTGGTCGGGGTAGCCGTCCCACTCGTAGAGATCGCGCGAGAAGATGTTGCCGATGTAGAGGCGCTGCTTTGCCAGCGCCTCGCCCCAGGGCGCGCGGTAGGCGGCGCAGAAGATCGGGTTCTCGCAGGCCGCGCCGAGGGCGCCGCTCGCGCTCCGGATCGGCCGCTTCGTCCCGTTCGGGCAGACGCAGGTGTTCTCGGTGTAGGGGCCCTTCAGCTTGCTGACCGAGAGCGCGAAGTTCTGCCGCAGATCCCGTTCCTGCTCCGGCGTCAGCTCCGGGGCATTCATGGCCCCGGCTGCGGGGGCCAGCGCGAGCGCGGCCGCGATCAGCAGCGCGCCGCGGGCGATCCTGGTGGATCTCATGCTCGGCCCCCTCCTCACGAATCTCCCAAGAACCATGCTCGCCCCCCCTTGCGCTGCTCCGCCGGCCCCTACGGTATCCGTCCCGGGCCCCTTCGGGCTATCTTCTTCTTTCACGATGAAGCCGC
>CAYOIG010000350.1:0-1975 GCA_964403915.1 uncultured Myxococcaceae bacterium | reverse complement strand
CCGCGGTACGGTGAAGGCCGGGCGAAGCTCGGGTGGAGGCCCGGGCTGCGGCGGCGACCGTCGGGGGTAAGGGCCGCCGAGCAAGAGGTCGGGGGGGATCGTGTCGATACCCTCCGCGACGCCCGCCAGAACCCCCTGTCGGTGACGGAGGAAGCCATGCATCGAACTCTCGCCCTATTCGTGGCGCTGATGGTCGTCGCCAGCGCCTGCACCACGACGCAGGAGCGCGTGCAGAACCGGGTCGATCCGGGGAGCATCAGCGACAACGAGCGCTACCAGCAGGACGTCGCGGAGTGCACTCGGCTCGCCGACAACGAGCAGACGCAGACGAACCGCGACATGGCGACGCGCGGCGTGGTGGGCGGCCTGCTCGGTGCTGCCACGGGCGCAGCGATCGGTGCGGCCGTGGGCGGCGGCTCCGGCGCTGCCACGGGCGCGGCCATTGGCGGCGCCACGGGCGTCGTCGGCGGAGCCGTCACGACCGAGGGCCACCGTGACGAGGTGATTCGCAACTGCCTCCAGAACCGCGGCTACAAGACGCTGTACTGATCGTCGAGGCGGGGGCGCGGTACGCTACGCGCCCGCCATGCCTCCGGCTCGTGCCTCCCGCTTCGCCCGGATCTCGGCGTCCGCCAGCCGCGTCAGCCGCCGCTACGGGCCGTGGATCTCGCTCGCCGGCGGCGGCGTGACGGCGCTGCTCTGGCGCGAGGGCGTAGACCAGATCCGGGCGGCCATCGTTCTCGCCTCGCTCGCCGGCGCCTGCACGCTGCTGCTGCTCTTCCCGCCCTGGGGCGGCGCGCGGGTGCCGGGTATCGGCGGGCGTGGCTGGGTGCGCTCGGCCGCCTGGTGGGCGACGGTGAACCTCGCGCAGAACGCGCTCTGGTTCGTGATCCCCTTCTACGTGCTCTCGACGAGCTGGCTCTCCCGCAACGTCGCCTTCACGCTGCTGCTCGTCGCCCTCGGTGTGCTCTCGTGCTTCGATGTCTTCCTGCGCGAGCGCGTGCTGCGCGGAGGCTGGTCGGCGCTCGCCTTCGTGACGCCGGCCGTGCTGGGGGCGCTGCAGCTCTTCCTTCCCATTCTCTCGGGCATCCCGCCCCGCTTCACGATCTTCGCGTCGGGTGCCGTGGCGGCCGTCGCCGGCGCCGGGCTCGTCTCGCCCGCAGCGCTGCTGCGCCGCAGCGCGCCCCGCCACTCGCTGCTGGCTGCGGCGCTGATCGCCGCGCTCGGTGCGCTGGCGGGCCGCGCCGTCTTGCCCCTGCTCGCGCCGGCACCACTCCGGCTCGCATCGGCACGCTTTGCGCTGGGGCGTGACGGGCTCGATCCCGTGTCGCCGGTGGAGACGCTGGTCGCCGGAGCGGCGACGCCGGCCTTCGTCTTCGTCGCCCTCGAGGCGCCGCGCGGCCTGCGCGAGAGCGTGCGCCTCGTCGTCGACGGCGCGGCGCACCGCGAGACGCGCCCGCTGGAGATCAGTGGCGGGCGCGCGGGCGGCTACCGGCTGTGGGCGCCGGTGCGGGGCGACGTGCCCGGCCGCATCCGTGCGACCGTTCGCACGGAAGGAGGGCAGATCGTGGGCGCCGTCTCGATCGGCGTCGTGGCAGCAGAGCCCGTGCCGGCGCCCCTCACCCCTCCGGCGCGCTGACCTGCCCGCGCATCAGAACGTGTAGCGCAGGTTGAAGTACACCTCGTCGCGCTGCCGCACCACGGCCAGACCGTTCTCCACCCAGCTCGTGTAGGCGCCGCGTCCGACCTGGTTGTCGAGGCTGAGCGGATTGAGCGGGTATTCCTTCGCCTGATAGCGGCCCCAGAAGAGTGCGAGGCCGAAGGTGGCCGAGAAGCTCTCCGTGAAGCGGTACTGGATCTCCGGGAGCACGGCGCCCGAGTTCGACTGCACGTCGTAGACCCAGGTCATCGACGGGAGCAGCCGGTCCTGGAAGTAGCCCGTCTGTGCCGTGAAGGTGAAGAGGAAGTTCCAGGG
>CAYOIG010000349.1:0-3923 GCA_964403915.1 uncultured Myxococcaceae bacterium | reverse complement strand
CGACGGGAGCGCCGGCAGGACGCGCTCCCTCGGCCGCGGAAACCGCCGCGCCGCCGGCCTCGCCGGCGCAGATCGTCGTCGATCCGCTGCTCGGAGATCGCCTCGGCAAGGATCAGCTCCTCCTCGTTCGCACGGTTCTCGCGGGCGATCGCGGCCACCGCCAGGGCCTGGTGCTCAGCGCCGGCGCGCTCGGCGACTGGCTCCGCGCCCGCGGTCTCGGCGAGGGTACGCTCCCCGGCGCAGCAATCAGCTTCGCGGCCGGTGCCTCGGCCGCTCCGGCGTCTCCGGGCGTCTTCGTCCACCGCTTTGCCGAGCCCTTCGACGCGCTCGCGGCCGAGCTCGTGCTGCCGCCGCTCCCGGATTCCGGCAGCGCCGACACCGTTCTGCGTCTGTTGCTGCTGCTCGTCGTGGCGGCCGGCGCTGCTCTCTTTGCGCTCTATCGCATGGTCGCCGTGGCCCTGCGCTACGCCGAGCAGCGCAGCAACTTCGTGGCGGCGGTCTCCCACGAGCTCAAGACCCCCCTCACCGCGATTCGCATGTACGGCGAAATGCTGCGTGATGGGCTCGTACCCGGCGAGGAGAAGCGCGCCGAGTATTACCGGACGATCACGGCCGAGTCGGAGAGGCTTTCCCGCCTCATCGACAACGTGCTGGAGTTCGCACGGGGCGAGCGCGGAGAAGCGCCGCTCGCACTGCGAACGGGCTCGCTCGCCTTCGAGGTGGCGACGCTCTGCGACGCGCTCCGGCCCCATGCCGCAGAGTCGGGCTTCACGCTCGAGCTGCTCGCCGCTCCGGACGTTCCCGCGGTGAGCTTCGACCGGGACGCCGTGGCGCAGATCCTGGTGAACCTCGTCGACAATGCGCTCAAGTATGCGCGCGGCGCCGGCCGGCGCGTGGTGCAGGTGACGTGCGCTGCGGAGGAGGGCGGCGTGGTGCTGCGGGTGCGCGACTTCGGGCCGGGCCTGCCGGCGCGCGATCTCGGACGCGTCTTCGAGCTCTTCCAGCGTGGCGAGAGCGAGCTCACGCGAACCACGCGCGGCAGCGGGCTCGGCCTCGCCCTCGTGCGCTCTCTCGCGCGGCGCATGCATGCGCGCGTCTCGGCGCGCAATGCCGAGGGCGGGGGCTTCGAGGTGGTGGTGGTCTTCCCGCAGCCGGCCGGCAGTTGATGGTCGGGTCGGCCCGTGCTGCACTCGAGCGCATGTCCAGGCAAGGGCCCGCATGAAGCTCGTCTCGGCCGTGATCCGGCCCGAGAAGCTCGAAGAGGTGCGCCGCGCGCTCGGCTTCGCCTACGTCACGGGCCTGACGGTGACCGAGGTGCTCGGCTTCGGCCGGCAGCGCGGCCACGCGAACCTCTACCGCGGGGCAGAGTACCGCATCGAGTTCCGGCCCAAGCTGCTGCTCGAGATGGCGGTCCTTGAACGCGACGTCGACGCGGTGATCGCCGCCATTCTCCGGGCCGGCGCCAGCGGTGAGATCGGGGACGGCAAGATCTTCGTGCGGACGCTCGAGAACGTGATCCGGATCCGGACCGGCGAGCAGGGCCCGGACGCGCTCTGAACGGCGGCTACGCGATCGCCTTCGTCTCGCGAAGTGTCGCGATCTCGCCGGCCGGGATCCCCCAATCGGCGAGCGCCTCGTCCGTGTGCTGGCCCGCATGGGCGGGAGGCCGCGACACGGCGCACGGCGTGCGGCTGAAGCGAGGGGCCGGCGCCGCCTGCACGGCGCCCGCGACGGTGACGAAGGTCTCCCGCGCCTTCAGATGCGGATGCTGCGGCGCCTCGGACATCGAGAGCACGGGCGCGAAGCAGACGTCCGAGCCTTCCATGATCTCGCACCACTGCTCGCGCGTCTTGGTCCGGAAGATCCCGCGCAGCCGCTCCTTCAGCTCCGCCCAGCGCGTGCGATCCATCTGGTGCGGAAGCTTCTCGCCCGCGAGCCCCGTCTTCTCGAGCAGCTCGGCGTAGAACTGGGGCTCGATCGAGCCGATCGAGACGTACTTCCCATCGCTGGTCTCGTAGACGTCGTAGAAGTGCGCGCCCGTGTCGAGGAGGTTCGTGCCGCGCTCCTCGGTCCAGAAGCCCGCCTGGCGCATGCCGTGGAAGATGTTCATGAGCACGCCGGCGCCGTCGACCATCGCGGCGTCCACCACCTGGCCGCGACCGCTCGATCTCGCCTCGAGCAGCGCGCAGACGAGCCCGAACGCGAGCAGCATGCCGCCGCCGCCGAAGTCGCCGACCAGGTTGAGCGGCGGCACGGGCGCCTCGCCCCGGCGCCCGATCGGGTCGAGCGCGCCGGCGAGCGCGATGTAGTTGATGTCGTGGCCGGCGGCCTGCGCCAACGGCCCCTCCTGGCCCCAGCCCGTCATGCGCCCGTAGACGAGGCGCGGATTGCGCGAGAGGCACGGCGCGGGTCCGAGGCCGAGGCGCTCCATCACGCCGGGCCGGAAGCCCTCGATCAGCGCGTCTGCCTGCTCGACGAGGCGCAGCACGAGCGCGACCCCCTCGGCCTGCTTGAGATCGACGCCCACGTTGCGACGCCCGCGGTTGAGCAGATCGAGAGAGGGCTTCGCCGGATCCCAGCCGCGAACGTTCTGTGCGCGATCGATGCGGAGAACCTCCGCGCCCATGTCGGAGAGCATCATGCCGCAGAACGGGCCGGGCCCGATACCCGCGATCTCGATCACCTTGACGCCGTGCAGGGGGCCGCCCATCGTCCGTCCTCCATGTGCCCGCGAGGGCGCGCGCGCAGGGTAGCCTGCGCGGCTGGCGGGAGGGAGAGATGGGCAAGCTCGAGGGACAGTGGGCGCTGGTGACGGGCGGCGGCTCGGGCCTCGGCCGCGCCTTCACACGGGCCCTCGCCGCGGAAGGGGCTTGCGTGGCCGTTGCCGATCTCGATGGCGCACGCGCCGCTGCCGTGGTTGCCGAGATCTCCGGCCGCGGTCTGGCTCTCGCGGGCGACGTCTCCGACTCGGCCACCGTCGCGGGCTGGTTCGAGACGCTCGGCGCCGCGAGCGGCTGCCGCCTCGACATCCTCTTCAACAACGCGGGCTACGCCGATGCGCCGGAGGGTTTGCAGGAACGGGGGCGGGCCATCGCCCAGGAGGTGATGTCGGGCAAGGGGCAGCAGACTCCCCTCGACGCCACCGTTTTGCTCTCGGATGCCGGATGGTCGCGCATGCTGGCCGTCCACCTGAACGGCACCTTCTTCTGCACGCGCGAGGCGCTGCGCTGGATGACGCCCGCCCGCTACGGGCGTATCGTGAACCTCGGCTCGATCGCCGGCACCACGGGCCTCGCGATGGTGCCGCACTACTGCGCCGCGAAGGGCGGCATCGTCGCCTTCACCAAATCCGTCGCGCGCGAGGTCATGCCCTTCGGCATCACCGTCAACGCCATCGCGCCGGGGTTCATCGACACGCCGCTCCTCGATCCGTTCGATGGGCTGACGCGAATGGCCGTGCTCGGCGGCATTCCCATGGGCCGCTTCGGGCGGCCCGAAGAGGTGGTGCCGTCGGCGATGCTGCTGGTGGATCCCGCGAACGGCTTCATGACCGGTCAGGTGATCTCGCCCAACGGCGGGCAGGTGATCTAGCGCGCAGCGCGGCCGCGCCGGCTAGAACGAGACGATCATCTCGACGAAGCCGTAGTTGGCGGGCGTGCCGGTGAAGTTGGCGCTGATGACGCTCTGACCCCAGGCGTGCGCGTAGAAGAAGTTGATGGTGAGCGGATCGATGGGCTTCACGCTCAGCAGCAGATGCGTGAGCAGCGCGAGATTGCTGCTCCCTCCTCGCGGCGTTCCCGTGCTGCCGTAGCCGAAGAACGAGTTCTTGGTCGCGCCGCCGCCGAAGTAGGCGAGGTCGAGGCTCGACGTCGTCCGCAGCCAGTGGAGGACATCCCAGCGAAGCGTGACGCGTGGGTGCGGCT
>CAYOIG010000348.1:0-3480 GCA_964403915.1 uncultured Myxococcaceae bacterium | reverse complement strand
TGCCCGTTCGCGACGGCGCCCTGCGAATCGCCGGTAGCCCTACGCCGGCTTCGGCGCGAGGTGCTCGCGCAGGAAAGCCACCTGATCGGCCACCGCCTGTTCGAAGAGCGCACCGAGGTAGATCTCGAAGTGCTGGCACGGGTAGCGCTTCGACACGCCCCGCTTTGCTCGCGCGGCGGCCTCCACGGCGGGGCCCGGCGGCGTAACGACGTCCTGATCGGCAGCGCAGACCAGCAGCGGGCTCTCGATGCGCGCCGCGGCCGAGAGGGGCCGGTAGCGCTGCACCTGCAAGACGATCCGTGCCGCGACGGCGTTGCGCCACAGGCCGCCCGGCGGCGAGAGCGCGAGGTAGCCGGGCATCGAGTCGGGCGACGTGAGGACGGCGAGCGAGCCCGGCGGGCCGACGACGGGGATCTCGTGCGGCGCAAGACCGAGCGCGCCGTGAAGGGCGTCGCGCAGGCCTGCCCCCAGCAGGCGGAGCATCTGCGGCACCGACCCCGACGCTGCACGCGGATCGCAGTACGGCACCTGCGCGATGACTGCCGCGAGGCGCGCGTCCTCCGCGCCGAGCGTGAGCACGTGCCCGCCGCTGAAGGAGGTGCCCCAGATCGCGACGCGCGCCGGGTCGATCTCGGGGCGTGCGCGCACCCACGCGATGGCGGCCCGCCAGTCGGCGAGCTGCTTCTCGATGTCGAGGAGCTGGCGCGGCACGCCCTCGCTCGCTCCGAAGTGCCGGTAGTCGAAGACCAGCGCCGCGAAGCCCGCGGCAGCGAAGCGCTCCGCGTAGGCGTCGAGGCGCACCTCGCGCGTGCCTCCGAAGCCGTGCGCCATCACGACGCACGCGTGCGGCGGCGGCCCTGACGGGAGGTAGAGCCAGGCCGCGCAGCGCAGGCCTGCGCTCTCGAAAGAGACGTCGGTCCGGGGAATCGGCCCATCGCTCATGCTCGGAACCTCCGCTCGGGCCGGGTGGCCGATCGGGCCGTCCGGGCGCATGATCCGCATCCTGGGGTCACGACGCAAGGAGGGATCGGGATGGCGAAGGTAGGAGTGATCCTCGCGGGCTGCGGGCATCGCGACGGCGCGGAGATCCGCGAGGCCGTCTTCACGCTGCTCGCGCTCGAGAAGGCCGGCATCGACTACGAGTGCCTCGCGCCCGACGTCGAGCAGCGCGACGTTGTCGACCATCTGACGGGTGAGACGAGCAAGGGCGAGCGTCGCAACGTGCTCCGCGAGGCGGCGCGAATCGCACGCGGCAAGGTGAAGGCCACGTCGGCCGTGTCGGCTTCGGACTTCGGCGGTCTCGTCCTCCCCGGCGGCTACGGCGCCGCGAAGAATCTCTGCGACTTCGCGGTTGCGGGCCCCGACTGCACGGTCGAGCCCTCCGTCGCGAAGCTGATCCGCGAGACGCACGCGCAGGGCAAGCCGATCGGCTTCATCTGCATCGCGCCGGCGCTCGCGGCCCGCCTCATCCCCGGCGCTCGCCTCACCATCGGCAAAGACCCCGCGACGGCCGAAGCGATCGAGAAGATGGGCGCCCGGCACGTCGAATGCTTCTCGGACTCCTTCGTCGCGGACGAGGAGCACCGGGTGCTCTCGACGCCGGCCTACATGTGCGACGCCACGCTGCCGCAGATCGCCAGCGGCATCGAAGCCATGGTGCGTCGTCTCGGCGAGATGATCGGCCGCTGAGGCCGCGGCAGCGTAGAGGCGGTTGGCGGCGACGGATCCCGGTCGCTCAGGCCTTCTCTCGTCTCCCGGCTAGCTCTTCATAGATCGTGCGGCGGGAGCTCGGGCGGCAGCCGCCGCATCAGCGAGGCCGGCGCCTGGCCTGCTTGCGCGGAGCGTCGTCGAAGACCGCCTCGACGGTCTCTCCTCGGCGCCTCGAGGAGAAGAACGCCCGGCTCCTTGCAATCTGCTCCATCAGCTCTGGATCGCTCAGGGTTTCGAGCGTCGACTTGAGGCGCTCGTACTCGGCATAGTTGACGAGCACCGCAGCGGGCCGGCCCTTGCGGGTAACGACGATCTCCTCCTCGCGCTCCTCGACCCCCGTCACGAGCGCAGGGAGCCGGGTCTTGACCTCGGAGATGGGCAGCGTCCTCGCCATGTCGGTGCTCCGTCGCCTGGAAGGTTCCGGCGTCGACCAGAAAACTGGTCGTCCAGAACGTAGACGATGCCCGCCGCAGCGCCCGCCCCTATCGCACGTCCCGCTTCACGTCCTGCTTGAAGGTCCGGTGCCCACCGGGCTGATAGGTGAGCACGAATACGCGCCGCGGCAGATCCGACGTGTTGGGCTTCGAGCCGTGGACGGTGTGCGGGCTGAAGAAGAGCAGGCTCCCGGCCGGTGCGGCCGCGGGCACGGCCATGCTCTCGTCGAACGCCTGCGGGTCCGTAAAGAGCGGGCCGAGCGTCCCCTGCCCTTCCTGTCCGGGCAGCAGCCCCTTGCGGTGGCTGCCACGAACGACGTACAGGCAGCCGTTCTCGGGTGAGGCGTCGTCGAGCAGCACCATCACGTTCGGAAGCTGGTCGAGGTGCGCGCAGTGGAAGGCCCAGTAGGGCGAATCCTGGTGATAGCGGAAGCCCGAGCCCTCGCGCGGGCGCTTCAGATTCAGCTTGTCGGTGAAGAGGGCAATGTGCTCCTCGCCCACCAGATCGCGCATCGGCTCGGCGATGCGCGGATCGTCGATCACCGTGTCGAAGCGTGGATCGAGGTGATGGAAGGGCTCGATCACGCGCACGGTCGTCGAGCCCTCGCGGTGCTCGAGCTGGATCGTGGCACCGGCCGCCTCGAGATAGCGGTTGCCGTCCACGGCGTAGTCGGCGTCGGGATCCGCCGCGGCGCGGGCCGCGATCGCCACCACGCGCTCGGCTGCGGCCCGCAGGTCCGCGAGTTCGTCCGCGGAAAAGGCCCGCTCGCGCACGAAGAAGCCGTCTTCCTCCCAGGCTCGCCGCTCGGCGTCCGACAGGCGCAGCGAAGACCGGCGCGACATCGGGAGCACCCTCAGCGCTTGCGGCGGCTCGCCGAGAGCTCGCGCTTGCGCAGCCGCAGCGACTGCGGCGTCACCTCGAGCAGCTCATCGTCCTCGATCCACTCGAGGCCCGACTCGATGGTGAGGCGCCGCGGCGGCGAGAGAACGGTGTTCTCGTCCTTGCCCGCTGCGCGGATGTTCGTGAGCTTCTTGGCCCGCACGACGTTCACGTTGAGATCGCCCGGCCGGCGGTTCTCGCCCACGACCTGACCTTCGTAGACCGGAACACCGGCGCCGACGAAGAGCGTCGAGCGCTCCTGGATGTGGAAGAGGCTGTAGGCGGTGGTATCGCCGGCCTCGCTGGAGACGATGGCGCCCACGGTCCGCCGCGGCAGATCGCCGGCGAAGGGCTCGTAGCCTCGAACCGTTCGGTGCAGCACGCCCTCACCGCGCGTATCCGTCAGGAACTCGTTGCGATAGCCGAAGAGGCCCCGGCTCGGCACCACGAACTGCA
>CAYOIG010000347.1:0-2844 GCA_964403915.1 uncultured Myxococcaceae bacterium | reverse complement strand
CTCGGCGCTGCAGCCCTCGACGTCGCACGGGCCGAGCGAGGCCTCGGGCGGGCCCGCCACGTTCCGGCGCCACGCCTGCACAGCGGCCAGGCCCTCTCGCGCCTCGCGCGGGTGGGCGCCTGCACGGACGTCTCCGACGGTCTGCTGGCCGACCTCGGCCACGTGCTCGAGGCCTCCGGGGCCGGCGCCGAGCTCGCGCCCGAGCGCCTGCCGCTTCCGCGCGGCTTCGCGGGGGCCTGTGCCCGGCTGCGGCTCGATCCGCTCGCTCTCGCCCTGGCCGGCGGGGAGGACTACGAGCTCCTGTTCACGCTGCGCCCCGGGGCGCCCGGCGAGCAGGTGCTCTCGCGACGGCTCGGAGCGCCCGTGCGGGAGATCGGGCGGATCGTCCGGGGTCGCGGCGTGCGCGGACTCTCCGCCCGGGGATTCGAGCACTTCTGAGGGGAAACCACGGCCGGCGCGAGGGGCGACGCGCGTCGCAGACGGCCGCGTCAAGCACGCCCGCGGCAAGACCGATACGCAGGCCGTGCGCGTCGCGCTCTCGCAGAAGTTCGTCATCGGCTCTCTGGTGGTGGCCGGGGTCGCGGCCGGCTTTCCACTGGTGGTCGCGCGTGCCGGCATTCCGGTCGAGCCGTGGGTCACGCCCTTCGTTGCCCTCGGCGCCGGCGGCGGGCTGGGCTTCTTCCTCTCTCGGGCGCTGGCCCGCAGCTTCACCGTGCTGCGCAGCGCGACCGAGCGCATCCGTCAGGGCGATCTGACGACACAGATCGGTGTTGATCCGGCTCCTCGCTTCCCTGACGAGATCTCCGAGCTGGCGCGCACCGCGCACGGCATGCTGGCGAGCCTGCGCGAGCTGGTGGGGCACGTGCAGCGCACGTCCGATCGCCTCTCGCTCGCCGCCTCCGAGCTCGCTCGCTCGGCCCAGTCGGTCGCGACGGCGAGCGCACAGATCTCGACCACGGTCTCCGGCGTCGCGGAGGGCGTGGCCAGTCAGCAGGAGCTGCTGGCAGGTGCAACCCGGAGTGTCCACGACCGTGCAGCGGCGATCGAGGTGACGGCCGCCCGCGCGCGCGAGGCCTTCGGCTTCTCGGCCGAGGCCAGCCAGAAGGCGCACACCGGCGCCGATGTCTCTCGCCTCGCGCTGGAGAAGCTGAAGGGAGTCTTCGAGCGTGTCGAGCAGTCGGGCGCACTGGTGTTCCGCCTGGAGTCGAAGACCCGCCACGTGAATCAGGTGATCGAGATCCTCACGGGCCTCGCCCACCGCACGAATCTGCTCTCGCTGAACGCGTCGATCGAGGCGGCACGGGCCGGCGAGGCCGGCCGCGGCTTCGCCGTGGTGGCCGACGAGGTGCGCAAGCTCGCCGAGAGCTCGGGAAGGTCGGCCTCCGAGGTCTCGCAGGTGGTGCACGAGATTGCCGCCGAGACCCATGCCGTGGCCGATGCCATGCGGGAGTCGAGCCGGATGATCGGCGAGGGACGCGAGGACGTGAACACGATCGCCGTCTCGCTCGAGCAGATCCGGGCCGCCGTCCGCGAGGCTGCGACGCGCTCGGAGGAGATCTTTCAGGATGCCGACGCGCAGGCACGCGATGCCGAGCGCCTCGCCCGCTCCATGGACGAGATCGCCAAGATGGCGAGCACCCATGCCCAGGCCATCGAGGACGTTGCGGGCCTCGCCGAGCGGCAGCACGGTGGGACCGACGGCGTGGCCGCATCGTCGGAGGCGCTGGCCGCGCTCGCGGCGGAGCTGCGCGGCGTGCTGGGGCGCTTCCATACGGGGCTCGAGCCGAAGGGGACGGTGGGGGCGTGAGCACGGAGCCCGAGCGCGTGCTGGCCTTCGAGGTGGCGGGCGTGGCCTTCTCCCTGCCGCTCGCAGACGTGCGCGAGGTCGCCGATCTCGCCGATCTGGGCGCACTGCACGCCGTGCCGACGCTCGCGCGGGGGCTGGCCGGCATCGCGAACCACCGCGGCGATGCGGTGCCGGTGGTGGAGCCTGCCGCGCTCCTGGACGTGCCCGCCGCGGGCCCGGCGCTTCGTCGCCAGATCCTCGTGCTCGGCGGAAGCGGCGACGAGCCGGGCCGCATGGGCCTGCCGATCGATCGCGTGCTCGGCCTGGCGCCGGCTCCCCGCAGCCGGCGCGTGGCGGAGGGCATCGTTCGCGCGCGAAGCATCCTCGACGGACGAATGCTGCTGGCGCTCGATGGCGCAGCGCTGCTGGCTCGGGCCGAGGAGGCGATCGGAAGAGCGCAGGAGGCGCAGCGATGACGGCGCGCGCGAGACCGCCAGGCCGTGGACCCCGCCCGCCAGCTGGCCCTCTTCGTCGAAGAGACGACCGACCATCTCGCCGAGTTCGGCCGCGCGCTGCTCGACCTCGAGAAGGATGCCGCCTCGGCCGAAGCCCTCGAGCTGTGCTTCCGCATGGCGCATTCGATCAAGGGCATGGCCGCGTCGATGCACTTCACGCCCATCACGGAGCGGGCCCATGCGCTCGAAGGGCTGCTCGATGCCGCGCGCGCGGCTGGCCGCGTCGATCCGGTGTCGGTGCTTCCCGAGCTCTTCTCCGGCCTCGATTCTCTCGAGCGCCTCGTGACGGTCGTTCGCGACACTGGACAGTGTCCATCCGGGACGGCGCTCTCTCCCTTCCAAGCCGGGCCAGCAGGGCTCAAAAAAAAACTCCAGAGACCGCCGCGCGCGGCCTGACGGAGCCCTTCCGTCCACCGGCCTCGCTGCGCGTTCGCGCCGAGACGCTCGATCGGCTGCTCGCGGGCGTAGGCGAGGTGGCGCTCGCTTCGGGTCATCTGCGTGCAGCCTCGTCCGGTGGCGCCGGGGCCGACCCGGCCCATCTCG
>CAYOIG010000346.1:0-1770 GCA_964403915.1 uncultured Myxococcaceae bacterium | reverse complement strand
GCCGTCACGCCTTCGGCTGGAAGTCGCAGCCGGCAATAACCCGCGTCAAGCAGGCCGTTGCCGAGATCAAGAAGGTTGCCAGGAAGGACGCGCTGCTCGCGGCGGAGGGATCCATCGCGTTTCTGGAGCGCGTCTCACTTGCGCTCGAACACGTGGACAGCTCATCGGGCTCAATCGGCACGGCCGTGAACAACGCCATCGCGGAGCTCGTGCCGATCATCGCGAGCGCGCCGGCCGATGCGAAGACGCGCGAGGCCTGGCTCGAGCGGCTGTGGGAGGCGTACCAGGAGGACGGCATCCCCTACATCGAATGGCTCGGCGATCATTGGGGGCAGCTCTGCGCGTCGAAGGAGGTCGCGTCCGCGTGGGCCGACCGACTCGAAGGCGCCGTGCGCATGGCATGGAGTCCCGATCCGAACGTACGCGGTTTCTTCAAGGGCACGATCAATTGTCTGAGCGCGCTCATCGCTGCGGAGCGCTACGACGACGTGCTCGCGCTCCTGGCGATAGATCCGTACCCGATGTGGCACTACCGCCAGTACGGCGTGAAGGCCCTCTCCGCGCAGGGCAAGAAGGCTGAAGCGATTCGCTTCGCCGAGGGCGGACGGGGTCGGGGCGACAGCCCGGTCGCGATCGCGCGCGCCTGTGAAGAGGTGCTGCTCTCGTCGGGTCTCGCGGACGAGGCCTATCGCCGCTACGGGCTCATCGCGAACCAGGGCGGAACCTACCTCGCGACCTTTCGTGCCGTCGCCAGGAAGTATGCGCACAAGGCCGCGAGCGAGATCCTCGCCGACCTCGTCAAGACCACGCCCGATGAGGAGGGCAAGTGGTTCGCTGCCGCGAAGGACGCCGGCCTCTACGACGACGCCCTCGCTCTCGCGAGTCACACGCCCTGCGATCCCAGGACGCTGGCGCGCGCTGCCCGGGACTACGCCGAGAAGAATCCCCCCTTCGCCGTCGGCGCGGGTCTGCTGGCACTCCACTGGCTCGTTCAGGGTCATGGCTACGAGATCACCGGCGCCGACGTTTGGGGCGCGTATCGGGCCACGCTCGCAGCGGCCGAGCGGCACGGCAGCGCGGCCGACGTGAAGGAGCGCATTCGGGATCTGGTTGCGGCCGAGGGCGCGGGCGAGCGCTTCGTGACGAAGGTGCTGGGCAGGGAGCTGGGTCTGTGACCTGGTACAGATCGAGGGCCCTCTCGGCGTCTCACCACAGACGCGCGATGCCGTAGTCGTCGACGTGGTGAGCGCCCGGAGGCTTGCTCAGGCGCGCAGCCTGGCGCGACCCTTCATCGGGGAAGCCTTCACGGGAATAGCTCGGCGGGACCGGGGGGCGGTTCCGCGCGGCTGCCCGGGTAGGCGTAACACGGATCGTCAATCGAGGCGCCGCTCGGCGCTGTAGCGAACGAGGGGCGGGCGGCCCGGGCGAACGCCGAGCTCGAAGACGAGGTTGTCGGGCGCCTCGCCGAGGCAGCGCATCAGGCCCGCGTGCACGCCGCGCAGGTGGTGCCAGGCGCAGAGCGTCGTGCGGTTCGCGAGCTCGTCGCTGCCACCCGCGCTGCGGAACGTGACGTGGTGGTCGTGGAGGTTTCGGTAGGAGGAGCAGCCCGGCGCCGTGCAGCGCCAGCCATCGCGCTCGAAGACGCGGTGCTCGCGGGGCACGCGCCGGTGCTTCGGGCGCCAGGTCTCGAAGGCGTGCTCGAACATGGCCTCCAGCGCCTCGCCCCGGGTCGGAAGGTGACCGATCTGCCGCTCGATGTGCCGCTGCACC
>CAYOIG010000345.1:0-5460 GCA_964403915.1 uncultured Myxococcaceae bacterium | reverse complement strand
TTGCGCCCACCGCGGCCGTACTGCTCGGCTTCGAGCTCGGCGCGCTCGACGGCCAGCCGGTCGCGGGTCTGCTGGCCTTGCCCGCGGTGGCCGCCCCGCCCACGAAGGAGCCCGACCATGCCCCTTGAGTCCGGGATCTGCATCGTACTGGGCGCTTCCAGCGGCTTCGGCGCTGCGGCGGCGCGCGCCTTTGCCGCTGCGGGCCTCGACGTCTGCGGCGTGCATCTCGACCGCAAGGCGACGCAGCCCCTGGCCGAGGCCGTGGCTCGCGACGTCGAGAAGGCGGGCCGCCGCGCGCTCTTCTTCAACGCCAATGCGGCGGATCCGGAGCGGCGGGCCGAAGTATTGGAGGCGCTGCTGCACGCGACGAAGGGAGGCCCGCGCGTGCGCGTGCTGCTGCACTCGCTGGCGTTCGGAACCCTCCGGCCCCTGGTCGCCGCCGACGGCGCCGGCGCCGTCCGACCGGCACAGATGGCGATGACGCTCGAGGTGATGGCGACGAGCCTCGTCGACTGGTCGCAAGCCCTGCTCGCGGCGGGGCTCTTCGAGCGCCGCGCCCGCGTGTTCGCCATGACCAGCGAAGGAAGCCGCCGCGTGTGGCCCGCCTACGGGCCGGTGGCTGCCGCGAAGGCTGCGCTCGAGGGGCTGGTGCGTCAGCTGGCGGTCGAGCTCGCGCCGCAGGAGATCAGCGTGAATGCGCTCTGTGCGGGCGTCACCGAGACGCCTGCCGCGAGCAAGATCCCGGGCTTCGAGCGCATGGCGGCGGACGCGCGGGCCCGCCATCCGCGGGGTCGGCTCACGACACCGGAGGATGTCGCCGGCGCGCTGCTGGCGCTGGCGGAGCCCGGCTGCGGCTGGATCACGGGCAACGTGATCCACGTGGACGGCGGGGAGGCGCTGGTGGCATGACGGAGCACCGGATCACGATCGAGCTCAATCCGAGCGAGGGAAGGCTCTACGACCGACTGCGCGCCCGCGTGGTGACGCCGAAACCCGGCAAGGCCTCGGGTGTCGGGGATCTGCTGCTGCTGCTGCCGGACCTGACCGTCCTGCTGCTGCGGCTGCTGCGCGACGATCGGGTGGGCCTCGGCGCCAAGGGCATCGCGCTGCTCGGCGTCGGCTACATCCTCTCGCCGCTGGATCTGCTGCCCGAGCTGCTCCTCGGACCCATCGGCCTCGTGGACGACGTGCTGGTGGTGGCAGCCACGCTCTCCCGGCTCGTGAACCACGTCCACCCGGACGTGGTGCGCTCGCACTGGTCGGGGAAGGGCGACGCCCTCGAGGCGATCCAGCGCGTGATGGCCTGGGCCGAGGCGCAGCTGGGGGGCCTCTGGCAGCGCGTGTGGCGCGGTCTCACGGGCTCCCGCCGCGCCTGAGAGACTCAGCCCCAGCGACGCGTGTGGGTGTGGCATGATGAGGGCGGAAGGCTGGAAAGTGGCATGACCGATCCGGCAGCCGGCTCCGGGCCGCCCCCCGACGGCACGACGCCGACGCTCGACGCTGGCGCTCTGCTCGTCCTGGCGCGGATTCCCGACGCCGTCGCCTTACACCGCGCCGGCTGCGTCGTGTTCGCGAACCGGGCCGCGGCACGTCTGCTGGGGGTTGTCGATCCCGCCGCCCTCCTTGGCACCCGATCGCTCGGGTGGGTAGAGCCCGGCTCGCGGGCGGCCGTCGTCTCGGTGATTCGCGCAGCGCTGGGAGGGGCCGACGACGGCGTCCTTGCCGAGGCCTCGCTCGCAGGCGTGAAAACCGGACCGATCGATGTCCGGTTCTCGATCCATCCGGTGCAGTACGAAGACGCGCCCGCGCTGCTCACCGTGCTGCGTGACGTCTCGGGCGAGAGAGCCGCGATCGACGCGCTCCGGGAGAGTGAGCAGCGCTACCGCGCGCTGGTGGATCTCTCCCCGGAGGCGTTCTGGGTGAACGTCGACGGCTGCCTGGCCTTTGCGAATGCGGCGTGTGCGCGGCTGCTCGGCGCGCCGAATCCCGAGGCGCTGACGGGCCGGTCGATCTTCAAGATCATCCACCCTCGCTACCACGATGCCGTGCGCGACCGCATGAGCAAGGTTCTCGCCGAGGGCTGCACCGTGGATCTTCTCGAAGAGGAGATCGTGCGTCTCGACGGGAGGGCGGTCCCCGTCGAGATCATTGCGGGCCCGATCACCTTCGGCGGCGCCCGGGGTCTCATGGTCATGGCGCGAGACATCGGGGCGCGCAAGCGGGCCGAGGCGAGCGCCGTTGCGTGGAAGCGCAGCTACGAGAGCCTGCTGCAGACGAGCCGTCAGCTCTTCTACGAGTGGGACGTGAGCGCCGAGTTCGTGCAGTTCGCGGGCAACGTGCGCGCCCTGTTCGGCTGCGATGAGCGGGCGCTCGCGGGCAGCCCCGAGCGCTGGCTGGCTCGCATCCATCCCGACGATGCCGGTCGCTACCGCGAGGCGGTCGCCCGCCTGCGCGAGGGCGGTGGCGCGCTCCACATCGAATACCGCGTGCGGCATGCCGATGGCTCATGGCTCGTGGTGGAGGACGACGGCGCGCTGCTGCGCAACGCGGCCGAATCCTCCGCGCGGATCGTGGGCGTCCTCTCCGACGTGACGGAACGCAGTACTGCGCAGGAGGCGCTGCGCGAGAGCGAGGCGCGCGCCCACGCGATTCTCGACGCGGCACCCGACGCAATTGTGACCCTCGACGAGAGCGGCGCGATCGAGTCGCTCAACCCCGGCGCAGAACGAATGTTCGGACTGCGCTCCGCCGACGTCGTCGGCCGCAGCTTCTCCCCGTTCCTGGTCTCGCTCTCCCGGGAGGCGGGTGACGACGTGCCGATGCCGTGCCTCGATCGGCTGACGGGAAGGGGGCACGAGGCGACGGGCCGGCGGAAGGATGGCAGGGAGTTCCCGGTCCAGCTCGGCGTCAGCGAAGTGCGGCTCTCGAATCGGCGCATCTTCATGGCGCTGCTTCACGATCTCACGGAACAGAAGGCGCTCGAGGCACAGCTCCGCCATGCCCAGAAGATGGAGGCGGTGGGCCTGCTCGCAGGCGGCGTCGCCCACGACTTCAACAATCTGCTCCTCACGGTGCAGGGGCGCACCGAGCTGCTGCTGGCCGGGCTGGACGAGGTGCATCCCATGCGCCGGCAGGTCCAGGAGATCCAGGCTGCTGCCGAGCGCGCCGCCCACCTCACGCGACAGCTCCTCGCCTTCAGCCGTCGACAGCCGCTCCGGCCGAGGGTGGTCGACGTGAACGCGCTGGTGCTGGATCTCGCGGACATGCTCCGCCGACTGATCGGCGAGGACGTGGAGCTCGCCCTGCATCTCGATCCGGCGCTCGGCAGGGTTCGTGCAGACCCGGGCGTCCTCGACCAGGTGGTGATGAACCTTGTGCTGAACGCACGCGATGCGATGCCGTCCGGTGGCTGCGTCACGCTGGAGACCACCAACGTCGACAGGGGAGGGGTATCGCGAGTGGCGCTCAGCATACGCGACACGGGCCTCGGCATGGACGCCGCGACGCAGGCCCGGATCTTCGAGCCCTACTTCACGACGAAGGAGCCGGGTCGCGGCACGGGGCTCGGCCTCTCGACCGTGGACGGCATCGTGCGGCAGAGCGGCGGCGAGATCGAGGTGAGCAGCGTCGTCGGCCGGGGCTCGACCTTCCGCATCCTGCTGCCGCGAACGGAGGATGCGCTCGAGGCGGCTGCGCCGGCCCCGGCCGCTGCCAGCTCGCAAGGAGGCGGAGAGACGCTGCTGCTGGTCGAGGACGATGCCGCCGCGCGCGAGCTCCTGGTCGAGTTCCTCGAGAGCCGCGGCTTCAAGGTGCTCGCGGCGTCGAGCGGCCGGGAAGCCCTGCGTCTGGCCGAGCAGCACGGCGCCGCGATCCGGCTGCTCTTCACCGACCTCGGACTTCCGGACATGCGAGGCACCGCGCTCGCGAAGGAACTCTCCGCGCAGCTCGGCGATCTGTGCACGATCTTCGTCTCCGGCTACACCCAGGAGACGATGGGCGGCGTGAGCGATCCGGCGGGCCGGGTCGCGTTCCTGCACAAGCCCTTCCGGCTCCGCGAGGCCGAGGCGCGCATCCGCGAGCTCCTCGACGAGGGCGGCGCGAGATCGGGCTGATCCCGGCCCTATCCGCCAATCGCTTGCTGTGGCAGCCTCGGCGCGCGTGACCCCTGCCGAGCGACGCGCTGCCGTGCCCGAAGCCGCCCTGCCGCGCACGTCGCTCACCGGCGGAAGCCTTCGCCGCGCGCTGTTCTCGCTGGTTGCGCCGATGCTCGCCGTCAGCATCGCGAACGTCGTCTTCCAGGTGGCAGACTTGCGCTTCATCGGCGCGCTCGGTCCCGCAGCGCTTGCGGCCGTCGTGCTGGCGAACCAGGGCATCCGGCAGCTGGCATTTCTCGGCGTGATGGGGCTGTCGTGGGCGTCGGGGACGGTCGTCGCGTGGCACGTGGGCGCCGGGGACGAAGAGGGCGCGGCGCGCGCTGCAGGGCAGACCCTCCTGATTGGCGCGGTCGTCTATCTGCTCCTCGCGCTGTTGGGGATGGCGGCCGCCGGGCCCATCTTCTCGCTCGTGAATCCGACCGACGAGGTGCGCGCAGTCGGTGTTCCCTACCTGCGCCTCAGCTTCGTGCTCTCGTATGCGATGGTCTTCTCGCAGCTCGGCGGTGCTGTGCTCACGGGAGCGGGCGATGCCACGACCCCCATGCGCATCTCGATCCTGACCACGATCGTCATGATCGGCGCAGAGTGGGCCTTCATCTTCGGCAAGCTCGGCCTTCCGGCGCTCGGCGTCACGGGTGTCGCCGTGGGAACGACGGCCGGTGCGACGCTCGGGCTCGTCCTGCTGGCGTGGGTGCTCTTCGGCGGACAGAGCGCGATCCGGCTGCGTCTGCGGCACCTGCGGCCCGATGCTGCGCTGATCCGGCGCATCCTCGGTCTCTCCTGGCAGCCCCTACTCCAGCTCTCGACCCGCGTGATCGTGACCCTCGTCTTCGCGCGTCTCGCGGCCGGCTTCGGCACCGCGGCGCAGGCCGCCTTCGCCGTGGGCATGAGGGTCGATCTGATTCCGCTCGCCCTCGGCCTGCCGATCGCCAACGCGGCGGCGACGCTCGTTGGGCAGAACCTCGGGGCGGACGAGCCCGAGCGTGCGGCGCGCAGCGTCTGGATCGCGACCACCTGGCATGCCGCGCTTCTCTGGCCGCTCGCGATCGCGCTCCTGCTGGTCCCGGACCGCGTCGTGGGCTTCTTTGCGGCCGATCCCGAGGTGATCGCGGCCGGCGCCACCTATCTGCGCTACTCCGCCGTGAGCTTCTTCTTCATCGCCATCTACATGGTGCAGTTCCGCGCGCTGCAGGGTGCGGGTGAGATGATTCCCGTGATGGTGATCTCGGTGCCGATCCTGCTCGCGCTCACGCTTCCGCTGGCCTTCCTGCTGAGCCGTCCTTCGCTCCTCGGTCTCGAGGGTCTG
>CAYOIG010000344.1:0-4740 GCA_964403915.1 uncultured Myxococcaceae bacterium | reverse complement strand
AGCGCGGTTCGGAGCGCGCTGCGGCGGCGCGCCGTGGCGCTCGGCCTCATCCTCGGTGTGGGCTTCCTGCTGCTGGTCTCGCTGGTGATCTCGGCGGGGCTCTCCGCTCTCCACCAGCTCGTGGCGCAGCACCTGCCGCTCGCAGGAAGGGTCGTGCCGCCGCTCAACTTCCTTCTCTCGTTCCTCGTCATCACGGCCCTGTTCGCGATGATCTACAAGATCCTTCCGGACGTGCGCCTCGAGTGGCGCGACGTCTGGGTCGGCGCAGGCGTGACCGCCATTCTTTTCTCTCTCGGCAAGAGCCTGATCGGCATCTACCTCGGCCGTGCCGGCGTCACCTCCGTCTATGGTGCGGCCGGTTCCCTCGTCCTGGTGCTGCTGTGGATCTACTACTCGGCGCAGCTTCTCTTCGTCGGCGCCGAGTTCACCGAGGTCTACGCGCGCACTTACGGCTCGCGACGCGAGGGCTCTCCAGGACCGGACGCTGCCGGCTGAGCGGAGCCTGCGCCGCCGTGCTGGGTGACGAGGGCGTGCAGGGCGCCGGCCACGAGATCCGCGTGCGTGATGGGGAGCATGTGGCTGCCGCCTGGGAGCCTGAGAAGCTCGGCCGCCGGTAGACGCCTTGCGAGATCCTCGCCCACGGCGATGGGCACGAGCCGGTCGTCGATTCCGTGCAGCACGAGCGTGGGGGCACGGATCTGCTCCGGACGCAGGGAAGCGGGATCCCCTCGCTGGTGCTCGGCAATGAAGGCCGCGAGGGTGCCCGGCAGGGCGAGCATCGCCTGCGTGCGCTCTGCGAAGCCCTGCGGGATGTCCGACTCCTTCGAGAAGGCCGCCACGAGATTCTCGCGCATGAATACCCGGCCCACGGGTGCGACGGTGCCCGACCAGCGCAGCACCTCCTCCCCTGCTCCCGATGCGATCACGAGCGAGAGCGCGTCGGATCCGCGCTCGTCCAGCGAGGGGCCGACCGAGCCAAGGAGAGCCAGATGCGACACGCGCTCCGGGTGCGAGACCGCGAAGTCCTGCACCACGGCGCCGCCATACGACCATCCCGCGAGCGCCGCACGCTCGATGCCGAGCGCATCGAGGAGGGCAGCGAGGTCGCGTGCGCTCGATGCGTAGGTGTAGTCGCCGGGCGCCGCTGCGTCACGACTCGAGCTTCCGTAGCCGATGCGGTCGTAGGCGATCACGCGATGTCCCATGCCGGCGAGCCTCTCCGGCACCTCGCCCCAGTCCTGGAGGTTTCCGGGTAGACCGTGGACGAGAACGACGGCCGGCCCCTCGCCGACGTCGAGAACGTTGAGGAAGCGCCCGGCGCCGACCTCGACGCGCCGCGCGGGCGCGGGCACGGCCTCTGGATTCTGATCCCAGCCGAAGAGGTGGGAGCCGAGCAGCGGCAAGGCGACGATCCCGGCGAGCAGGAGAGAGAAGCCGAGGACGAGGCGACGCATCAGTCAGACCTCCGGTGCAGGACGCACTGCGGGCAACGCCGTAGCAGACCTGCCTCGATCCGGCTTCACCGCGCCTCGTCGCGTGGCAGGTCCACGAGCTGCCGCGCCATCACGATGCGCTGGATCTGGCCCGTGCCTTCGACGATGTCGAGGGCCTTCACGTCGCGGAACAGCTTCTCGACCAGGCAGTCGCCGCGCGCACCGACCTCGCCGAGGATCTCCATGCCGAGCACGGCCGCCTCGAGCGCCGCCGTGGGCGCCACGGCCTTGGCCATCGACGCCTCCAGCATGTTCGGCCTTCGCTCGTCGGCGAGCCACGCGGCGCGCCCGCAGAGAAGGCGCGCCGCGCGAAGCTTGCGGCGCATGCGCTCGAGGCGGTCGCGCACGCGCGGGAGCCCGAGCAGACCGTGCTCTCGCGCGAAGTGCAGAGACTCGTCGAGCGCGGCGCGGCCCATGCCGACGGCCATGGAGGCGATGGCCGGGCGCGTGGCGTTGAACGATCGCAGCGCCCCCTTGAAGCCCGCGCGCCGCTCGTAGGCCGCTTCGCCACCGAGAAGATTGGCGTCGGGCACGAAGCAGTCGCGCAGCGTGAACGAGGTGGACTCGTACGCCTTGAGGCCCATCTTGTGCTCGACGTGAAAGTCGCCGAGGCCCGGCGTATCGCGCTCGACCACGAAGGCGCGATGCCCGTCGCGCCCCAGGGCCGGATCGATCGTCGCGAAGACGACGATCCAGTCGGCACGGCTGGCGTTGGCCGCGAAGGACTTCGCGCCGCCGAGCAGCCAGCCTCCGGCCTCGCGCCGCGCGGCCGTACGGATGCCCGCGACATCGGAGCCCGCTCCCGGCTCCGTCATGGCGAGGGCACCCCAGCGCGGACGATCCGGACGCTGGAAGGGGCCGAGAAAGCGCTCGCGCTGCTCGGCCGTGCCGAGGGAGAGCAGCGGCGCCTCGCCGAGGCCCGGCCCCGGGAACGCCACCGCGACGCCGCGGTCCCAGTACGCCATCTCTTCGGCGAGAGCGACCACCGCGCGGGCGCCGCCGCCTGCGCCGCCCTGCCCCGCGCCGTCGTCGCCGGACCAGCGGGTTCGGCCGAGACCGAGCCGGACGAGCAGCGCGAAGAACGGATGATCCGGCGGAACCGGCCGGCCGAGGCGGTCGGCCTCGAGCCCGAGCGGCCGCATCTGCGTGCGGCCGAGCTCGCGCACGCGCAGCACGCGCTCGCGCAGCGCCGGATCGAAGGCGAGATCCATCAGGCTCCTTCCGCCCGGGGCTCGGCACGGGGATCGTCGGCGCCGAGGCTGACGCCATCGCTCGCGCCGAGCAGGTCGCGGCCGGCATCCTCACGCGCCGCGTCCACGCCGCCGAGTAGCAAGCCGAGCGTGCGGGCGTCGCGCAGATATTTCTCCACCGGGTAGTCCTGCATGAAGCCGTGGCCGCCGAGGATCTGCAGCGCGTTCGGGGCCACGAACATCGATGCCTCGACGCACTCGACGAAGGCCGCAGCACAGGCCTCTTCCGCAGGCAGCCCGTGATCGAGGCGCCAGGCCGCCTCCCAGACCAGAAGCCGCGCGGCATCGACGGCGGCCGCCATGTCTGCGATCAGGAAGGCGAGCGCCTGATGGTGCGCGATGGGCTTTCCGAAGGCGACACGCTCGCGGGCGTAGCGGCGCGAGAACCCGGCGGCCTGGCCCATCACGCCCACCAGCAGCGCGGCTGCGTGAAGGCGCGCGCCCGCGAGCGCGCGGCGCGCGCCGGGCGTGCTCACCCACTGGCGCAAGATGGCCGCGCCCTCGATCCGGAGCGCCGACGCGCCCGCCGCACGCAGCCCCGCACCGCGCACGGGCTCACAGGACAGGCCGTCACGCAGCACGTAGGCACGCTCGCGCTCGAGAACGACGAGAAGGTCGACACGATCGGCCGGCACCCAGGCAAGGCTGCCGTGCGCAAGGCCTCCCTCGGTCCGGATGCGCGGCGTCGCGTCGAAGACGAGCAGGGCCCGCGCACCGGAAGACCCGAGCACGGGCATCCCGAAGACGCGAAGCGCCTCCTCGCCGCCGAGCTCGCGCAGCGCATAGAACGCAGCGCCGAGCGGCTCGAGGGCCAGGGCCGCACCGGCGTCGGCGGCCGCGAGCTCTTCGCGCACGAGCGCACCCGCGAACGCGCCGAGCCCTGCACCGCCGAGAGACTCGGGCAGCTCGACGCGCCCGAAGCCGATCTCGTCATAGAGGCGCCGCACGGCCGCGTCGACGCCGCGCGCCGCTTCGGACGCGCGCTCTCGGGGTCGAAGCTGCTCGGCCGCGAACGTGCGCGCGGTCTCGTGCAGCAGCGAGAGATCGGACGGCAGCGCGAAGTCGAGCATCATCCCCCCCAGTAGGCTCCCGGCCCGCATCCCGTTCCCCGCCGTGCAATCAGCGCAGGGCGAGCAGCGCGTGCCTTCCGAAGCAGTCGCGGGTGAGCGCCCGGAGGCTGAAGTGCTCGGCACCGGCTGCGTCCAGCACGTGACGCGCGCTGCGCTCCAGCACCGGACGATGTGCGCCATCGAGAAGCAGGAGGCCCCCGGTCGTGACGCGGTCGAGGAGGCCGGCAAGAATCGACCGGGCAGCGGGCACCAGCTCGTGCACCACGAGGTCGAAGCCTCCCTCTGCGGTCTCGCTGAGCTCCTGCCAGGAGAGAAGGCGGTCCGCGGGGAGCGCCTCCTGCGCCAGGAAGGCCCGAACGCGCGAGAGACGCGCGGAATCCTCGTCGGCCGACCAGATCTCGGGCAGCCACCCGGGCGTCCCGCCCATCTGCCGCAGCACCGCCGAGGCGAAGCCCGTACCGACCTCGAGGATCCGCCGCGGCTGCCGCTGCTCGCACAGATCGAGCAGGAAGCCGGCCACCTCGAGGGACATGGCAGAGGACGGGGGCGCCACGCACGCGACGAAGCGGCGGTAGAGGGGAAGCAGCGAGATACGCAGCCGGTCGTGCTCCTGCGGCGGCCCCGTGAGCTCGGGCAGACGCTCGCACAGGCGCCGCGCGTCGAGCCGCGTCTCCATCACCCGGCGCACCGCCTCGAGAGTGCGCCCGCGTGCAGGGCCCGCGGCGCTCGGCGTGAGCGCCCGCCAGAGCTGGCCTGAAAGGCGTGAGAGCGGACGCCCTGCGGGCATTCGGAGTGCAGTGCTCTCTGCCGGGGTCGAGATCGTCGAGCTGCTCATGCTGCCCCCTGCCGCAGCCCGCGGCTCCGACCCGGGCCGGAATCGGATCCGGGCCCCGGTCGCGCGCACGGGCCACGCCATCTCGAGGGGGG
>CAYOIG010000343.1:0-11833 GCA_964403915.1 uncultured Myxococcaceae bacterium | reverse complement strand
GC
This sequence comes from uncultured Myxococcaceae bacterium, assembly GCA_964403915.1. Taxonomy (GTDB): domain Bacteria; phylum Myxococcota_A; class UBA9160; order UBA9160; family UBA9160; genus MYXO. The sequence goes on along the minus strand of CAYOIG010000343.1, from coordinate 11,831 downwards.
TCGCCGTGCCGGCATGCAGCACGCCGCGGGCAAGCCCGCTCGCGGCTACACCTCCGGCGCGACGTTGGTGAAGGCCGCTTCGGTGTCGCGTTCGGGCTGCGCGCTGCCCGGGCCCGCGCGGCCCGCGAGGACGAAGTGGCCCTCGTACTCCGCGCGCAGCGCGCCGTGATCGTCCACCAGCCAGCGCACCGCACCGGCTGCGAAGCGCCGCGGGACGGCTACGACGTCCGGGACGTCGAGGGTGCGGAAGACGAAATCCCAGACCGGGCTGGTGACCCCATGATTGCGAAGGGGCGCGCGGAAGTGGTGATGGAAGTGGTGCTTGCGCATCCAGAGCCCGTAGCCGGTGCGGGGCGGATGGGTGTGGGCGCGGCGGTGCGCGATCTCGTAGGCGAAGTAGGTGGCGACGAAGCTCGCGGTATACGCAAGCCCCGCCGCCGTGCCGGCGAGCCAGACGCTGAGCGGGAGCAGGACTGCCGTGACGACGGCCGCCGAGGCCAGCTTGTGACGAGTCGGCGCGAAGTAATCGGGCCGCGCGTGGTGCTTGAGGTGCTCGCGCGAGGCGATGCCGCGACCCCGCATGCCGTGCAGCACGAAGTCGTGCAGCAGGAACTCGGCGAGGCTCCAGGTGAGGGCGCCGAGGAGAATGGCGAGGAGAAGGCCGACACTCATGACGATGGTGCGAGCGTAGCCGGCCGCCGGCGCTGCGTCCCGGCACCTTCGCGGCGGATCACCGAAGAGCCGGGTGCCGGGCCGGGGTAGACTCGGGCGAGGATGCGTCCGACCTCTCTCCGGGCTGCCGGCGGCTTCGCTTCGGTCGCCTACGTGCTGCGCAAGGCGCGCGAGGCGGGCGGCGTGATTCGTCTCGTGCAGCGGCTGCGCTCGCGCAACGCCTGCAAGACCTGCGCCCTCGGCATGGGCGGGCAGCGCGGCGGAATGGTGAACGAGATCGGCGGCTTCCCGGAGGTGTGCAAGAAGTCCGTCCAGGCCCAGGCAGGAGACATGGCGCCGCCGATCGGCGAAGACTTTCTTCGCGCAACGCCACTCGCGCAGCTCGAGCGGCTCTCACCGGCCGCCTTCGAGCGCCTCGGCCGGCTCGCCTTTCCGATCCTCGCCGAGGCAGGGGAGAGCCACTTCCGGCGCGTCTCGTGGACGGAGGCCCTCGACCGCGCCGCGACCGCCTTCCGCGCGGCCCGCCCCGACGAGACCTTCTTCTACGCCTCGGGCCGCTCCAGCAACGAGGCGGCCTACCTGATGCAGCTCGTGGCGCGCGCCTTCGGAAGCGCGAACGTCCACAACTGCTCGTCCTACTGCCACGCCGCCTCGAGCGTCGCTCTCGCGGACACCCACGGCTCGGGCACCGCCTCGGTGGTGCTCGAGGATCTCGGCCGCACCGATCTCGTGCTGCTCGCGGGTGCGAATCCGGCCAGCAATCATCCGCGGCTCGTGACCCAGCTCGTCCGCCTCCGGCGGCGCGGCGGGCGGGTCCTGGTCGTGAACCCGCTGCGCGAGCTCGGGCTCGTGCGCTTCCGGATTCCCTCCGACGCGCGGAGTCTTCTCTTCGGATCGAAGGTTTCGGACCTCCTGCTCCAGCCCCATGTGGGCTCGGACGTCGCGCTTCTGAAGGCGCTCACGAAGGGCGTGATCGAGCGCGGCGGCGTGGATCGCGCCTTCGTCACGGATCACTGCACCGGCTGGGAGGTCGTCGAGGAGGACGCGCGCGCCGCGGCGTGGGACGATCTCACGCAGGCCTGCGGCGTCGGACGCACGCAGATCGACGCCGCCGTCTCGATGCTGCTCGCGGCGCGCCGCGGAATCATCGCCTGGGCGATGGGCGTGACGCACCACGAGAATGGCGTCGACAACGTGCAGGCGCTCGCGAATCTCGCGCTCGCACGCGGCTGGCTCGGGCGGGAAGGCTGCGGCCTGCTCCCGATTCGTGGCCACTCGAACGTCCAGGGCGTGGGCTCGATGGGCGTGGCACCGACACTCCGTGCGGCCTTCGCTCACCAGCTCGAAGCGATCTACGGCATCACGCTGCCGGAGGGCGCCGGCCAGGACACCTACGCCTCGATGCTCGCGGCGCACGCGGGACGCATCCGGGCCGCGCTCCTCCTCGGCGGCAATCTCTTCGCGAGCAACCCCGACCGCGCCTTCGCGGCCGCAGCGCTGCGCACCATCCCGTGCACGCTCTCGCTCACGACCAAGCTGAACGAGGGCCATGTCCACGGGCGCGGGCGTAGCGCGCTCATCGTGCCCGTGCTCGCGCGCGACGAGGAGCGACAGACGACGACCCAGGAGTCGATGTTCAACTTCGTGCGCCTCTCGCAGGGAGGGCAGACTCCGCCGGCGGGCGAGGCGCGCTCGGAGGTCGAGATCCTCGCGTCGCTCGCGGAGCGCATCCTGCCTGCGGGCGGCTTCGACTGGTCGCTTCTGCGCGATCACCGGACGCTGCAGCAGCACATCGCGCGTGCCGTGGCGGGCTATCGCGCGATCGCCGACATCGACGCCTCGCGGCGCGAGTTCCAGATCGAGGGCCGCACCTTCCACACGCCGCGCTTCGCCACCGCCGACGGGCGCGCGCACCTGCGCGTGACGTCGCTGCCCCGCTTCGCGCCCGAACCCGGCGAGCTGCGACTCACGACGCTGCGCTCGGAGGGGCAGTTCAACACGGTCGTCTACGAGGAGCAGGACCTCTACCGGAACGGCGCCGGGCGAGACGCGGTGCTCGTCTCGGCGCAAGACGCATCTCGCCTCGGGCTCACGGCGGGCGACGCCGTCCTCGTCGAGACCGAAACGGGCCAGATGCAGGCCCGCGTCACGCTCGCCGACATCCGGCCGGGGAGCATCGCGATGTACTACCCGGAGGCGAACGTCCTCGTCCCGCGCACGATCGATCCGCGCTCGGGAACCCCGGCCTTCAAGTCCGTGCGAGCGCGCCTGCGTTTGCACCTTGAGCCTCGCGCCGCGACAACCGGCGAGATCCCGACCTGCGACAGGTGAATGTTCGAACTTGCATCCATCTGTGCGACCGATGAGAAGAGCCGATCCAAGACCGGGGCAGCCCGGTCCAGGGCGGCCGCTCCGAGGAAGCAGGACGTGCGCCGCAGCGGGAGGAAGAGCCCGCGGGTGCGGCCGAGGCCGCCGGGGATCGCTCGCCGCGACGTGCCGCCGTTCTCGGCTCCTGCCGGTGCCGCGCGGACCGCGAACGCAGCCGCTGCGTTGAAACGAAGAACGTGAGACGAACCCAAGCCCGCCACCAACGGCTGGATGACGCCCACTCTCTGTCCAGAGACGATCGGTTCGCAGGCGGGCGTCCGCTCCGAGCCCGGAGGTACCATGGGCAAGGCTTCCGCGGTCCGGAGCGCAGCGATCTCCACACTCTTCGCGGCTTCTTGCCTATCGGCTGCCGCCTCCGCGGCTCCGCAGTTCGTCGCGCTCGGCGACTTCGACGGCGGCGCGGTGAACAGCAGAGCCACCGCGGTCTCGAACGGCGGTGCAGTCGTCGTCGGTACCGCGACCACCGCTGCCGGCCGGACGGCCTTCCGCTGGACCGCCCCGCAGGGGTTGCAGGCGCTCGGGCCGCTGGGCCCGGGCATCACGGAATCGACCGCGAACAGCGTCTCGGACGACGGCGACGTCGTGACGGGCGACCGCTTTGGTCAGGCCAGCGCCCAGTACAGCGGGTTCGTCTGGGCAGCGACGGAGCCGCTCGAGGTGCTCCCGACGTACATGGACACGTCCGGCGAGTGGAACCGGCACCTGATCGGGCCGGTCGTCTCCCCGAACGGCTCGCTCGTCGCTGGAGGAACCTCGAGTAGCAGCAGGTTCTTCGTGTTCGAGCGGAGCTCGCAGCCGGTGAGCTGGGGCGGCGTGGACATCGGATCGGCGAGCTCCGTCTCGGACGCCGGCGTCGTGGTGGCGACGGGGAGTAATTCGTTTTCGGTCACCGGCATCTATCTTCCGACGGGGGCCATTCCGTTCAACCATTACGACGACTACCCGTCCTTCCTACTTCATGGGGCGCTCTACGGGAAGTTTCGCGCGTCCGCGGATTCGGCGATCGTCGTCGGGCCTGCCATGGACGTCAACAATCCGGTGATCTGGATCGGTGGCGTGTCGCCGCAGGCTCTGTCAGCGCTCCCCGGCTACACCCTCGACATTTCGGCGGACGCGAGCGTCGTCGTCGGCGCGGTCCGATTTCCGGAAGACCCCCTCGGCTCTTACGAGGCAGTGCTCTGGACGACCGGCGCTGGCATGAGAACGGTCGCGTCGGTCCTCCGCGACGACTACGGGATCGCGACGGCCTTTGCCGGGTGGACGAACACGGTCGCCACGGCGATCTCGTCCGATGGCATTGCCATTGCCGGCTATGGGACGAACCCCGCTGGTGACACCGAGGCGTGGCTCGCGATCATCCCGGAGCCGGGCACGGGGCTCTTGCTCGGACTCGGCCTCTCCGGGCTCGCGGCGTCCGTCAGGAGGCAACCCGCGCGCGCTCCAAGGCGGGGCCGAGGGGCCACGCGAGCGATGGGCGGCGCAGCGATTCTCGCGGCGGTGCCGGCGGCCGGGCCGTCCCACGGCGCCGGAGCGTCGTTCACGCGGCTCGGCTTCCTGCCGGGCGCGACCGAGAGCCGCGCGGAAGCGGTCTCGGCCGACGGCTCGGCCGTGGCCGGCCAAGCCGGCATCGACTTCTTGCAGGAGGCGTTCCACTGGACGGCGGCGACCGGCCTCGTCGACCTCGGACGCCTCAAGCTCCGGGTAAGTGGCTATTCCCGTGGGATTTCGGGTGACGGTCTCGTCGTTGTCGGATATGCCGCCTGGGAGGCGTTCCGCTGGACGGCCGCGCAAGGCGCCGAGAGCCTCGGTGAGCTCCCGGGCCACGTCAGCAGCGTCGCGCATGATGTGTCCGCCGACGGATCCGTCGTGGTCGGGAGTACGGGCGACTTCGACTTTAGCCCGGAGCGTCCCGAAGCCTTCCGCTGGACCCGGGGCACCGGGATGGTCGGTCTCGGCAGGCTTCCGGAGGGCGACAATAGCGTCGCCTACGGTGTGTCCGAGGATGGCTCGGTCGTGGTCGGCGTCGCGGACGTGTTCTCTCGGTTCGCGTTTCGCTGGACGCAGCAGACGGGCATGGTGCCCCTCGCATCCCTCCCGGGCTCTGACGATTGCAGCGCCTCCGACGTATCGCCCGATGGCTTCGTCATCGTCGGGTGGTGCAATGGGGGGAACACGGGCTTGGGGACATACTGGTCCGTGGCATTCCGGTGGACGGAGCAGACCGGAATGATCGAGCTCGGCCTCGCTCCGGGCCATGGCTCCAGCTACGCAAGCGCGGCCTCCCGGTTTGGCTCGGTGATCGTCGGCCGGGGTGTCCCCTCGGCCGGGAGTGGGCAGAATGAAGGGCCGTCGGAGGCCGTGATCTGGGATGTCGCCCACGGCATGCGACGCCTGCAGGATGTGCTGACGGCCGACGGGGTGAACCTCGACGGCTGGACGCTTCGCTTCGCCACGGACGTGTCGGCGGATGGCCTCACCATCGTCGGCTGGGGGACCAATCCAGAAGGGCAGATCGAAGGGTGGGTCGCCACCCTCCCCCCGCAGGCACCGCGATGCGGACTCGGCTTCGAGGTTGCGCCGTGCTTGCTGGCGCTGCGCTGGCGGCGCCGAAGAGGAGGCAGCGCGCCTCCGCTGTGCTCGCGACGCGAATGACGCGCGAGCCCCGCCGGAGCCCGCCTCGGGCGCCACCGAGGCCCTCCGTCGCGCGCGGCAGCGGCCCCCCGTGGAAATCCCCGGAGAGAGACGGGCCACCCCGAGATCGAGGACGCGGTCGATCAGCGCCATGCAGTGCTCGAAGCCCTTTCGCTGGGCGTCGAGGAGCACGAAGAGGCTCGCGCTCGGGTCGGTGATTACCTCGCCGCCTGCGCCACGAAGCTTCGATCCTGTTCGTAGGCTCCCTCTTCGAATGGCTCGGCGAAGTCGGGATCCGGCTCTGGAAAGAGGCGTCGCTCGACAGCCGAGGCGCCGTCCGGCACGCTGAGGGCAACCCCTCACGGTCCCGTGAGGAGTTCGCCCATGGGGACGATGGATCTTCGCAGCGTGCTGATCGAGCTCCACACCGCGCTACGAGGTGCGGCGATCGAGCACGCCCTGATCGGCGGGCTCGCCATGGCTGTGCACGGTGCAGCGCGCGCCACGGTGGATCTCGACTTCCTGCTGGACGGGGCGCGGGCCGACGACGCCGATGCTCTGCTGCGCGCGCATGGCTACGACGTCCTCCACCGCTCGGAGCATGCCGCGAACTACGTCTCCGGGGATCCTGCGCGTGGGCGCGTCGACCTCCTCTTCGCCCGCCGCATCTACGGCCATGCCATGCTCACGCGTGCCGGCACGCACGTCGTGCTCGGGCAATCGCTCCGCGTCGTCGACGCGGCTGATCTCATCGGCCTCAAGGTGCAGGCCTCCTCGAACGATCCGACTCGCCTGCGGCGGGATCTCGCCGACATCGAGCGGCTGCTGCAAGTCGGCGCGGTGGACCTCGTGCGCGTGCGCGAGTACTTCCGTCTCTTCGACCGCGAGAAGGAGCTCGATGCCCTCCTGGCGGGCGAGCCCGCGCGATGAGCCTCCTGCGTCGGGAAGAGCTCGAGACGCTGCGAGACGACGGGCTCTCCCCCGATCGGCAGCGCGACTTCGCCGCGTCCGCACGCGCCGCGACCGACTGGGAGCGCGCCCACCCCCAGGGCATCGAAGGCATCCTCGCCTTCGTGGACGGCCTGCGCACCCTCTTCGGCGATCCCCCGGTGGACCGACGCCCCTGGCAAGGCGACGACTTCCGGATCTAGGGCGCGGCGCTCACGGGGTCGTGCACCTCGCGGAAGCGGACGATCACCCGCTGGCCGAGCAGCGCCTCGGCGGGCGCCTCGGCGAAGGCGAGAACGACCTCGAGCACGCGCACGTCGGCACGGTCGCGCGGATCGTGGACCGTCACGCGGCGCGGGCCGAAGGCTCGCCCCACGCGAACGACTCGCGCACCAAGAGCGCGCGACTCGTCGCTCTCGGCGACGACCTCCGCCGCCAGCTCGGGCCGGATGCGCTCCGCGAACGACTCCTCGATCTCGGCGCGCACGATGGCCGGCGTCGACGGCGCGAGCCAGAAGAGGGTCGTCACGTTGAGCGTGCTGACGCCGTCTCCCGGGCGTGCGAGCCGGCGCACCACGGTTCCGTCCGTGGGCGCGCGGACGGTGCGCTGCGCGATCTCGTGCTCGGCAGAATCCCGGCGAGCGCGCGCCGTCTCCACTGCAGCGCGCTGCGCAATGAGCTCCGAGCGCGCGAGGCGAAGCGCATCGCTCGCCTGGTCGAGAGCCTTGCGCGAGACGGCCTCCGAGCGCGCGAGAGGCAACAGCCGGTCGCGCTCGCGCAGGGCGGCAGCCTCGCGGATCTCGAGGGGTGCGAGCGTCGCCTCGGCCTGCGCCAGCTCGGCATTCGCGACGGCGAGCGCAAGCCGCGCTGCGCGGTCGTCGAGCACGGCGAGGGCTTGCCCCGAGCGAACTTTCTCTCCCTCCTCGACCAGCACCGCCTGCACCACGCCGTCACGGCTCGCGGCGAGCTGCACGATGCCTCCCTCCACGTCGACGATGCCGCGAGCGACCGCGACGGCGCCTCGAGCCTCGGCGTCCGCGCGGGCGGCTTCGCGCGACGGCGCGCCCGCCTCGTGCGACCCGTCCGCCGCGAGCCCTGCGGCGATGGCGAGGAGAGCGAGCGCGAGAACGCCCGCGAGAATCTTCACGCTCCGCGTCATGCTCGCGTCTCCTCTCTTCCGTCCGTGCCGCCGTCCGTGCTCTCGTCGGCCGTGATCTGCCCGTCCTCGATGCGCAGCACACGGTCGGAGTGCTCGATCAGCCGCGGATCGTGCGAGACGGCGAGCACCGTTGCGCCGCGCCGGACGGCTGCCCGGTGCAGCAGCTCGATCACGTTGCGGCCGTTCTCGCGATCGAGGGCACTGGTGGGCTCGTCTGCGAAGACGAGCTCGGGTCGCTTGACGAGCGCACGCGCGATCGCGACCCGCTGCTTCTCGCCACCCGAGAGCGCGAGCGGCCGCAGCTCCGCGCGGGAGCCGAGCCCGACGGCGTCGAGGGCCTCGGCCGCCCGGCGCACGGCCTCGGCTCCGGTGACGCCCGCATAGTTGAGCGGCAGCATCACCTGCTCGAGGGCGGTGAGTGCCGGAAAGAGATTGAAGCCCTGGAAGACGAAGCCGCAGTGACGCAGGCGAAAGGCATCGATCGCGGCCTCGCCCAGCTCCCAGAGCGGCTCCCCCAGCACGCGGACGCGGCCGCCATCGGGCCGCAGCAGGCCGCTCAGCACGGAGAGCAAGGTGCTCTTGCCCGAGCCCGAGGGGCCGACGATGAGCGTCAGCGCGCCGGGCCGGATCGCGAGGGAGACCCCGCGCAGCACCGGGTTTGCAGTGGCTCCCGTGCCGAAGGAGCGGCAGACCTCTTCCGCCACGATCGACGGCGCGGGCGACGGACCCGCTTGCGTACGCGGCGCCGCGCTCATCGCAGCAGCTCGGCCGGCTCGGTGCGGCGCAGCGGCGCCAGCGCCAGCAGCCCGGAGAGCAGCGCCACGGCCAGCGTCAGCACCACCGCGGTCGCCACGCTCCAGAGCGGAAGCGCGATCGGGATGCTCCACCAGGTGGCGAGCGCCACCACGACGGCCGTCAGCACGGCGGTGAGGGCGATGCCCGCGACGCCCACCCAGAACGCCTGCTCCAGCACCACCGCACGCAGCGCGCCGAGTGGCACCCCGAGCGCGCGCAGCGTCGCATACTCGCGCAGAGCGGCGAGGATTGCGCCGCGGAGGGTCTGGCTCGTGATCACGATGCCCACCACGAGCCCGAGGAGCGTCGAGAAGGCGAAGCTCGTTCCGGCGCCCGACTCGCGAACCCAGTAGGCCTGCGAGAGCGCCGAGAGCTCGGCCGGGCGCAGCACCTGATACGGCGGGGGCTCGCCGGCGGGCTGGAGCGCGCGCTTCACGGCTTCGGCCCGCGCCGGATCCCGCAGCCGCAGCAGGAAGTAGGCGCTGCGATCGCCGCTGAAGCCATCGCCGAGGACGGTCGCCGCCGTCTCGCGAGAGAGGAAGACGTTCGCGCCGCCGATGGCCCTCATGCCGTGCGTGATGCCGGCCACGCGCACGCGATGCCCGCTCACCTCGGCCACGTCCCCGATCTTCACACCGAGCTTGCCGAGGTCAGCGGCGTCGACCACCACGCTTCCGGCGGGTTCGAGGGCGCGGCGCAGCCGCTCGTCGAAGGAGCGCGGGAGGCTCAGGCTTCCGGGCCCGACGTCGAGGCCGATCACGTAGATGGTGGCCTTGCCGCCATCGGGCCTACGCCAATCGGTCCAGCCGAAGGCCATCGGCTGAACGCTCTCGACCTCGGGATGCGTTCGCAGCCGCATCTCGTAGCGACGCGGCATCTCGCGCGCGAGGTCGAAGCTCTCGGTGCGCCCTTCGACGACCCAGAGGTCGGCGTTCGCCTGATCGACGACCGCCGTGAAGGTGCGGAACATGCCGAGCAGCAGCCCGAGCTGCACCAGCACGAGCAGACCCGAGAAGGCCACGGCGAGCACGGCCGCGAGATAGCGCTTCCATTCGTAGACGAGGCTTCGGCGTGCGAGCGAAACGCGGCCACGCCGTCTTCCAGCAGCGAGCACGGCGCCGGCCGGCCATGCCGTCCCCGCGCCGCTGGTCACGGCCTCGCTCCGCGCGCCTGCGACGCTGCCGGGGGCGCAAGAAAGCGCGTCAGCAGGAGCTCGATCGTCGGCGCTGCCGTCGGCCCATCGAAGCTGGGGTCGGCGCCGCGCCGCCAGAGCACGGCGTCATAGAGCGCGACCAGCAGCCTGGCCGTGGCATTCAGATCGAGGCCCGGATCGATCTGGCCGCGTGCGGCCGCCTTCTCGAGCACGCGCGCGAGCGCACCGGTCGCCTCGGCATCGAGCCGCGCGTAGAGGCTCGCAACCCGCGGGTTGCGGACGGCTTCGGCGATGATCTCGAGCCCGAGCGCGATCTCATCCCGGCCATCGTCCCGGAGGTAGCGGCCCATCAGCGCCAGCAGTGCGGCGAGGAAGTCGTCCGCGTCCTCGAGCTCGGCCAGCAGCGCCAGCGTCTCCTCGCGCTCGTGCTCGGCGATCGCGTCGACGATCGCCTCCTTCGATGCGTGGTAGCGATAGAGATTCGCGGCGCTCATGCCCGCCTCGGCCGCGATCTCCTGCATCGACGCCTGGTGGATGCCGCGGCGACCGAAGCAGCGAACGGCCGCGGCGAGGATTCTCGCGCGGCGATCGGCCTGGAGCTCTCGGTCGGGAAGACGCATTGATTCAATGAATGAATGGTTATTCACCGAATAAATAGCCTTCTGGGGCGGGGGAGTCAACCGCCGCCGAGTGCCCGTCCCGGCCGGGAGTGATACCGTCGCCAGAGCCCGTGCGGCGAGCCGCGATCGCAGGGTCCCTCTCGATCACGAGCCCTGTGAACCCCGTCAGATCCGGAAGGAAGCAGCGGTAGCGGGGTCTCGGTTGCGAGAGGGAGTGCCCTGCGATCCCGGGTCTCCGTACGGGCTTCCTCTCGCCCCGGGTTCCGCTTGAGCTACCAGGTCCTCGCACGCAAATGGCGTCCCCAGAGCTTCGACGAGGTCGCGGGGCAGAGCCACGTCACCACGGCCCTGCGGAGCGCGATCCGCCTCGGGCGCGTTCCGCATGCGCTGCTGCTGACGGGCCCGCGCGGCGTGGGCAAGACGACGCTCGCCCGGCTGCTCGCGCGCTGCCTCAACTGCGAGAAGGGACCGACGGACACGCCCTGCGGCGAGTGCCCCTCCTGCCGCGAGATCTCGAGCGGCGCCAGCACCGACGTGCAGGAGATCGACGCGGCGAGCCATACGGGCGTCGACGACGTGCGCGAGCTGATCGAGGCCATCCGTTACGCGCCCTCGCCGGGCAAGCACCGGATCTTCGTCGTCGACGAGGTGCACATGCTCTCGACGCCGGCCTTCAACGCGCTGCTGAAGACCCTCGAAGAGCCGCCGCCCCGCAGCCTCTTCGTCTTCGCCACCACGAACCCCGAGAAGATCCCCTTCACGGTCGTCTCGCGCTGCCAGCGGCACGACCTGCGGCGCCTTCCGACGGAAGAGATCGCGACGCGGCTGCGGGAGATCGTGGCTGCCGAGCACGTGGCGATCTCGCCCACGAGCCTGCTGGCGGTGGCGCGCGCGGGCGACGGCTCGCTGCGCGATGCCCTCACGCTCCTCGATCAGATCATCGCCGCCGGCGGCACCGAGGTGGACGACGCGCGCGTGGCCTCCGTCCTCGATCTCGTCGACCGGCGCCTGCTGCTCTCGATCCTCGAGGCCTGCATCGACGGTCGGCCCGCGCCCGCGCTCGAGGCCTGCGCGCGCGCCGCCGAGTCGGGCATCGACGCGCGCCGCCTCGCCGGCGAGCTGCTGCAGAGCCTGCGCGATCTCGTCGTGCTGCGGGTCGCACCCGATGCCCCGGGTCTCGTGGAGGCAGCCGACGCCGATCTCGCCGAGATGCGGGCGCTCGCCGCCCGCGCCGAGGAGGCGCGCCTGCGGCGCATGTTCCGCGCCCTGCTCCGCGAGCAGGAGGATCTCGCCTGGGCGCCGCAGCCCTTCGCCGTGCTCGAGATCGCCCTCGTGCGCCTCGCCACGCTGCCAGCGGGGGACGATGTGGCGACGCTGCTGGCGCGCCTCGACGCGCTCGAGAAGCGCCTCGCCGGCGAGCCAGGCACCGCCCCGGGCGGCAGCGGTGGTGGCGGCGGCGCACGCC
>CAYOIG010000342.1:0-5984 GCA_964403915.1 uncultured Myxococcaceae bacterium | reverse complement strand
CGGTGCTGCTCGCCGCCGCCGTCTTCGGCTTCGCCGGCGCGCTGGCCGGCCGGCAGCCGCTCGACCTGCAGGTGGCGCACAATGCGTCGAGCCTCTCCATGGCCACGGCCGACGGGCGCGTGGGCAACGCCTACACGCTCCGCATCCAGAACCGCGACCGGACCGACCATCGCTACCGGCTCTCCCTCGAGGCGCCCGAAGGCTTCGAGCTGGTCGCGGGCATGAATCCGGTGGCCGTGCCTGCGATCAGCAGCCTCGAGGCGAGGGTCTTCGTGCTCGCGTCGGGGGGTGGCGGCGTGCCGGTGCGGCTTCGCTTCGTCCTCGAGCAGGAGGCCGACCCGAGCCAACGGGTGACGCAGGACGTTACGTTCGTCTCTGCTGGAAGCGGCGCGGGAGCGATGGGTGGCCACTGAGCCGCGCAGATTCGAGCCCTGGCCCTTCGCCCTGGCGGGGGCATTGCTGCTGATGATCGGCATCAGTCTGGTATTTCTCTGGCTGTCGCTGGCGCATCCCGATGCCGTTCTCGTGCACGATGCCTTCGCCGAGGAGCCCGCCGTCGCGGAGGCACTGCGCGCGCGCGGTCGGGGTGAGGCGAAGGGCTGGAATCTGGCCGTTCGCACGCGACCCGAGGGCGATGGCGTCGCGATCGAGGTGGCGCTGCGGGACGCTTCGGGCCAAACGCTCGGGGCCGAGCGCGTGCTCGTGACGCGCGAGCGGCCGGCGGAGGGGGGGCTCGATGCAGAGCTTCAGCTCGACCGCGATGGCGATGTGTTCCGGGGCCACGTGACGCTGCCCCGTGCCGGCCGCTGGCAGCTCCTCGTGCGGGCGGACCGAGAGGATGCGCGGGTCGAGCGGCGGCTTGCGCTGTGGGGGCCCGGATGACGGCGGCGAAGCCCGTCGCGACCCACGATCGGGAGCCGGCTCCGGAGCCGGGCCCCGAGCAGGAGACGGGCCTCTTCCTCGACGGGCTGCGCTGCGCCGGCTGCGTGGGACGCGTCGAGCGCAGCCTCGAGTCGGCGCCGGGCGTCCTGGCGGCGTCGGTGAGCTTCGCGACCCACCGCGCCCTCGTGCGTTTCGACCCAGCGCGGACGGACGCCGGCGCTCTCGTGCGCCGCGTCGAGGAGCTCGGCTACACGGCGATCCCCTACGATCCGGAGGCCCTCGAACGGCCGGCCCGCGCCGACGCGCGCGCGGCGCAGGTCCGCCTGCTCGTGGCCTCGTTCCGGGCCGGCAACGTGATGCTGATCGCCCTCGCGCTCTACCTCGCCGACGGCGGGGGCATGGATCTCGCCACGCGCCGGGCGCTGCGCTGGCTCGCGATCGGACTCTCCGTGCCGTCGGTCGTCTGGTGCGCGCGCCCCTTCTGGCTGGGCGCCTGGAACGGTCTCCGGCGCGGCGAGTTGCCCTTCGACGTGCCGGTCGTACTCGGCATCAGCGTCTCGCTGCTCGGCAGCATCGTGGCAACCGCCACCGATACGCGTCACGTCTTCGCGGATTCCGCCGCGATGATCGTCTTCCTCGTTCTGCTCGGGCGCACGCTCGAACGCAGCGCCCGGCTGCGTGCGACCGGCGCCGTGGAGCGCCTGGTCGCGCTGCTGCCGTCGAAGGCGCGGCGAGCTGGCCCGAACGGCGGCGAGGAGGTACCGGCCGACGCGCTCGTCGTCGGGGACGTCGTGATCGTGGCGCCGGGAGAGGCGTTTCCGGCCGACGGGCGCGTCGAGTCGGGCATCACCGAGGTCGATGAGTCGCTCGTGAGCGGGGAGTCCTGCACGCGCGTGCGCTCGCCCGGAGACGCCGTGATCGGCGCCACGCGCAACGTACTGGCCGAGGTTCGGGTGGAGGTGACGGCGCCGGCCCGGGGCGGCACGCTGGCGCGCATCGCGGCACTGCTCGAACGCGCTCAGGCGGAGCGGCCCCGCGTGCAGCGCATCGCCGATCGCGTGGCCGCCGTCTTCGCGCCGACGGTGATCGCTGCGGCGGCCTGCGCGGGCCTTGGTCATGTGCTCGCCGGGGCGAGCGCGCTCGACGCCGCGCTCGTCGCGGCGTCGGTGCTGATCGTGGCGTGTCCCTGTGCGCTCGGCCTCGCGACACCCGCCGCGCTCGCGGCAGCGCTCGGCCGCGCTGCGAATCTGGGCGTGCTCTTCAAGAGCGGCGAGGCGCTCGAGCGCTGCGCGCGCGTGGACGCCGTGCTGCTCGACAAGACCGGCACCCTCACCGAGGGACGGCTCGCGCTGATCGAGACGCTGTGCGCACCCGGGGCCGACGAGAACGAGGTGCTGGCGACGGCCGCTTCCGCCGAGGGCGCCTCTCTTCATCCGCTGGCGCGCGCCGTCGCGGAGGCAGCACGGGCGCGCGGCCTCGTCCTGCGCGAGCTCGCGCCGCGGCGCGCGCTTCCGGGCCGCGGGGTCGAGGCGGGCGAGGGCGAGGAGAGGGTTCTCGTGGGATCGGCGGCGCTGCTGCACGAGCGTGGTGTCGCGCTGCCGCCGGAGCTCGCTGAGTCGGCAGCGAAGGCAGCCGATCGAGGCGCCTCGGTGGCGTTCGTGGGGCAGGGCGAGCGCGCGCTCGGCGCGCTGGCGCTGACCGATGCGCTGCGTGAGGATGCGCCCGAGGCCGTTGCGCGGCTGCGACGGCTCGGCCTGCCCGTCGCACTCTCGAGCGGAGACCATGCAGGAGCGGTGAGGCTCGCCGCGGAGCGTGCCGGAATCGTCGAATGGAGCGCCGGCGTGACGCCCGAGGGCAAGGTCGAGCAGCTGATGGCGCGCCGCGCGGCGGGCCAGCACGTGCTGATGGTCGGCGACGGCGTCAACGACGCGGCAGCCCTCGCGGCGGGAGAGGCCGGCATGGCGTTCGCGCGCGGGGCCGACGTCGCGCTGCACGCCTCCGACGCCGTGATCCGAAGCCCCCGGCTCGGCGCGGTGGCCGACGCAGTCTCGCTGGCGCGCGCCATGCTCCGGCGCATCCGCGAGAATCTCGTCATCGCCCTCGGCTACAACGCGGTGGCGGTGACGCTCGCGGCGCTGGGCCTGCTCACGCCCCTTGCAGCCGCCATCGCCATGAGTCTCTCGTCGCTGGCGGTCACGGGCAACGCGGTGCGGCTGATGCGCTTCCGGCCGCGCGCATGAGCTTTCTCGTGATCACGGTGCCCGCAACGCTCCTGCTCGCCGGAACCCTGCTCTGGCTCGTCGTGCGGGCGGCGCAGCGCGGAGAGTTCGAAGACCTGGAGGGGCCGGCCGAGCGCATGCTCCTCGACGACGACGTCTGCCCGGAGCGTCCCGCGAACCTCGACGTTCCACCCTCCGCCGAGCGCGACGAGCCGCCGATCTGCTAAAGCCAACGCGCGGCATGGCGCCGCCCGTGGGGACGCCCGGCCATGGATGAGCTGGTTCGAAGCGTTGCGCAGGCCCTCGATCGTGGCGACGCCCTGGTCGAGGCGCTCGCGCGGCTCGGCGCGGAGGATCCCCCGCTGGCTGCAGAGGCGCTCGCGGCAGCAGCTGCAGAGCCCGCGCTCGCGCCGGAGCGTTCGCGCTGGCTTCCCGAGCTGCTGCGCTCGGCGAGGCCCGGCTTTGGCGCGCGGGTCTTGCGCGAGCTCGTCGTCGCACGCCATGACGAGGGGCTCGCGCCGCTCGACCTCTCGCAGCTGCGCTGGCTTCCGCGGCTGCTCGGGTCGAGCAATGTTCTTGCGCGCCTGCTGCTGCGCGCGCCGCATCTGGTGACCGAGCTCGCCGGAGATCCGCCATCGGCGCCGCAGACCCGGCCAGCGGCCACGTGGAGCGCGATCCGCGAGGCGAAGTACCGCGGACTGCTGCGAATCGCCGCGCGCGATCTCGCGGGGAGGCCCTTCGGCGGGAGTCTGCGCGAGCTCTCCGATCTCGCAGACGACTGCCTCGCGGCGGGTCTCATCTGTGCGGCCGAGACGACCGGGGTCGAGCCGCCGAGCCTGCTCGCACTCGGCAAGCTCGGCGGCCGCGAGCTCAACTTCTCGTCCGACGTCGACCTGCTCTTCATTCATGACGGAGCGGACGGCGCGGAGGACGGATCGCGCAACGCGGACGTCTCACGGCTCGTGCGCGTTCTCAAGGCAGGGCTCGAGCGGGCCGAGGCCGACGGCTTCGCCTACCGAGTCGATCTCGACCTCCGGCCCGAAGGCGCCCAGGGGCCGGTGGCGAACAGCGTCGAGGCTGCGCTCGGCTATTACGAGGCCCTCGGCCACGACTGGGAGCGGCAGATGCTGATCCGGCTGCGCCACGTGGCGGGGCCCCCGGACGCGGCACGCGCCTTCGCAGCGGGCGTGGTGCCCTTCGTCTACCGGCGTCTGATCGATCCGTCGGCGCCCCGCGCCGTTCGCGCCATGAAGCTCCGCATCGAGGAGGAGCGCCGCCGTGCGGGGCGCGACCTCGAGGTCGATCTCAAGGAGGGGCCGGGCGGAATCCGCGACGTGGAGTTCCTGGTGCAGGCGCTCCAGCTCTTCCACGGAGGGCGGCATCCGGGGATCCGCACCGGCAACGTGCTCGAGGCGCTCGCGCGCCTGGCGGCGGAGCGTCTGCTTCCCGAGAACGCGAGCGACGAGCTCGTCCGGGCCTACACCTGGCTGCGTCGGGCCGAGCATGCGATCCAGATGGTCGAAGAGCGCCAGACCCAGCGCTTCCCGCGAGAACGCGAGGGCCAGATCGGCCTGGCTCGCCGTCTTGGCTACGACGATCCGGAAGGGGAGCGTGCGCGCCTGCGCCTGCTCGACGAGTGGACGGCAATGCGAGGTGTCGTGCGTCGCCATTTCGACGCGCTGGTGCTGGGAGGAGAGGAGTGACCGAGCCGCTCGCGCTGCGCCTGCGGGAGGCGCTGGCGGGGACCGTGCTTGCCGAGCGCGTCACCCTGCTGGCCGACCCCTTCGTCGCCCGGCGCGGTGCCGATGCGGCGGCGGCCTCCCTCGACGGGCCGCGCCTGCTCGGCCTTGCCCGTGCGCTCGGCTCCCAGCTCGAGGCGGCGCGCTATCTCGCCCACCGGCCCCTTCTGTTCGAGCGCATCGCCGCGGCAGGCCCGGACGCGCTGCGAGAGCGGGCTCTCGAGCTGCCGGGCGCCGCGGCCGGGGCGCCGCGCGAGCTGGAGGAGGCGCTCGATGGCCTGCGCCTGCTCCGCCGCGACGAGACGCTCTTCGCGACTGCGCTCCACTTCGGCGAACTGGTCGGCTTCGACGAGTTCTCCTGCTTCCTCTCGCAGCTCGCCGAGGCGATCCTCGCCGAAACGCTGCGACGCGCACAGGAGAGCCTCGGGGCCGGTGGGGCGGCGGCCTCGTTGGCCGTGCTCGGCATGGGAAAGGTCGGCGGGCGCGAGTTCACGGTTCACTCGGATCTCGATCTCATCTTCCTGTGCCAGGGCGGCATCGAGGCCGTGGCGCTCGCCTCGCGCGTGGCACAGCGCCTGATCGCCTACCTCACGACCCGCACCGGCGCGGGCGTGGCCTACGCAGTGGACAGCCGCTTGCGACCGTCGGGTAGCCAGGGCGTGCTCGTCACGACCCTCGACTCCTTTGCCCGCTACCAGTGCGAGGAAGCGCAGACGTGGGAGCATCTCGCCCTGATGCGCGCGCGCGCGATCGCAGGCGATGTGGCCAGCGCGTCGCCGGCCCTCGCGGCCGTGCAGTCGGCGCTCGCTGAGCGGCGGCTCGCGCCGTGGCGCGAGGTCGCCGACATGCGGCGCAAGGTCGAGGAGCAGCGTGGGCGCGAGGACGGCGGCAAGATGGCGTTCAAGACCGGTGCGGGAGGGCTGATGGACGTCGACTTCCTCGCGGCAGGCGCGACCCTCGAGCGGGGGGCGGATGGGCCGCGCCCCGAGATCCCCGGCAACGCGGCGCTGCTCCGGGCGGCCGCGCCCGGCCCGGGCGTGGAGCGCCTGCTCGCAGGCTACGCCGTCTTGCGGCGTGTCGAGGCCTGCGCGCGCTGGGTGTCGGGGCGAGCTCTCGAGACCCTCGAGCTCGGGAGCGAGAGCTT
>CAYOIG010000341.1:0-2330 GCA_964403915.1 uncultured Myxococcaceae bacterium | reverse complement strand
CTCCCGAGGCGGCCTTTCGCGTGATCCGGGACTTCCTCGGCGGTGGCGCGGAGCGTGTCTGAGAAGTCCCGCCCGGAGCGCTCAGGCGACCGGGGCGTTCCAGATCTCGATGGCGGGTGTCTCGCGCTCGTGCCCGAGCACGCAGAGCGTTGCGGTCCCGAGCACGAAGAAGCGCCCCGCGCGGGCCGGCAGCCCGAGCCAGCGTGCCGCGAGCACGCGGCCCATGTGCCCGTGGGAGAAGAGGGCCACGTCGCCAGCGGCAGCGCGAGCGCGAGCCAGCACCCGATCGGCCCGCGCGCCCACCTGCGCCGCGGTCTCGCCGCCGGGGCAAGGATGCGTGAAGACCGTCCACTCCGGCACGCGCTCACGGATCTGCGCCGTCGTCAGCCCCTCGTACGCGCCGTAGCACCACTCTGCGAGGTCGGGATCGACCTGCATCGGCCCCCCGAGTCCGGCGAGCCGTGCGGTCTCGCTGGCGCGCTGGCGCGGGCTCGAGAGCACGAGGGCGAAGTGCTCCCGCGCGAGCGTCGGTGCGAGCCGCTGCGCCACGATGCGTCCGCTGTCCGTGAGCGGAACGTCCGTCACGCCGGTGTGCTGGCCGCTCAGGCTCCAGGGCGTCTCCCCGTGCCGAATCAGGAAGACGCGCGGAGGCGAACCCTGCCCCATCACGCGCCTCCCGCACTGCCCGCGCCCGCCTCGAAAGCGCGAACGATCTCGCAGAGGGCCTGCATCCGCCAAGCGATCGCATCGGCGCGCGGCGGGCGCGCGCCGGACCCGAGGGCCGACAGCGCTGCCACGAAATCGCTCACGAGCGCCGCCAGCGGATCCGGCAGCGGCAGCGTACGGCCGCCGTCCTCGAGGGCGAGGGCGTAGTCGCTCGGCTGGATGCTCCGCCGCGCGCGCTGGCCGTCGATCGCGAGCCAGGCCTCGCGCGGCGCAGCACTTCGCCCCACGAGCTCCACCGCAACCTCCACCGCCTGAGAATCCCGGACCAGCGTGAAGCGGGTCTCGAGCACTTCGGTCTCGGAATCGAGGGTCGAGAAGCGAACGTCCTCGATCCGGCCCGCTGCTGCGCCGAGGAGTGCCTGCAGGATCGAGAGCGGATGCGACAAAACGTCGATCAGCATGCGGGCTCCAGCGCTCGACGGCGAGAGGCGCATGGCGAAGCGCCGGGGCGGCCGCCCCGGCGCGAGCGTTCCGGGATGCAGCGCCGCGAAGACGGGCAGCGCATGGGGCCACTGACAGTTCTCATGGAGGAGAAGACCCCGCTCGGCAAAGCCGTCGACGAGACGTCGCGTGGCCGCGGCCGGATCCGCGATCTCCCAGACGAAGGGCTTCTCGCACAGCACGTGCAGGCCGGCTTCGAGCGCGGCCTCGAGACAGGGTGCGTGGGTCTCGGCCGGTGACAGGATCGCGAGCGCATCCAGCTTCTCGTGCGCCAGCAGTGCGTCGAGACCAACGTAGCCGTGCGCCTCGCCCACGCCGACCTCGCGAAGCGCCCGTGCGGCAGCGGCGACCGACGCCTCGCTGGTGCCAGCGAAGGCCACGACCTCGGCCCCCGCAGCGCGAAGCTCGCGCGCGACGAAGGGCCCGAGGCCCTCCCGCGTGCGCCGCGCCCCGACGATGCCGACACGCGGCCGGCTCACGCGGCCCGCGCCGCCCGGTACAGGCTCTCGACCTCTGCGGCAAAGCGCTCGGGAGCGAAGCGGGTTCGCGCCGCCGCCGCCGCCGCCGCGCCGAGGCGCGCGCGCAGCGATTCGTCAGCCAGCAGGCGCAGCCACTGCCGCGCCAGCGCCGCCGGCTCCTCCGCGGCCAGGAGCCCCGTCTCGCCGTCGCGCACGATCTCGGGCAGCGCGCCCCGCTGCGTCGTCACGGCCGGAATGCCGCAAGCCTGCGCCTCGAGCAGCGCGCGGCAGGTGCCGTCGGAGCCCGGGACGAGAAAGGTGAAGACGTCGATGGCGCGCAGCACCTCTGCATAGTCGGCCTCGCGGTAGCCCGCGAAGACCACGCGGTCGGCGATTCCGAGCCGGGCCGCCGGTTCCTCGGCGAGCGAGAGGCGCCGGGTACCGCGCCCTATCACCAGCAGCCGCGCCGCCGGATCCGACGCGAAGAGCCGGGCCGCCGGGGCGAGCAGCAGGTCGAAGCGCCGGTGAGGCTGAACGCGCGCGACGATGCCGACCACGCGGTGTTCCGCCTCGAGCCCGAGCAGCTTTCGCGTCGCAGGATCGGGCGCCCGCGGGAAGAAACGCCCAGGATCGACCGCGCCGAAGACCCCCGCCAGTGGCCTGCCCGCACGCAGCCGTTCGTTGCGTGCGGCGCTCTGCGGCGAG
>CAYOIG010000340.1:0-3090 GCA_964403915.1 uncultured Myxococcaceae bacterium | reverse complement strand
GGACGCGGTGCTCGCGTTCCTCGAGGCCTGACACGATGGCGAAGATCAACGGGGTCCTCGGACCGATCGATACTGCGGAGCTCGGCTTCACGCTCATGCACGAGCACGTGCTCGTCGCGAATCACTCGATGCGCAAGGCCTTCCCGGACTGGATCGACTGCGCCGAGCGCGTCGATTTCGCCGTGGGCGAGATCGCGGCGGCCCGGGAGCGCGGCGTGCGCACCATCGTCGACCTGACGCCGATCAACCTCGGTCGCGACATCCAAGTGATCCGCGAGGTCGCGGAGAAGTCGCGGATCCAGATGATCGCCGCGACGGGCTTCTACTGGCACGAGGAGCCCTGGTTCGTCGGCTGGGAGGCGGACCGTCTGGTGGAGTGGCTGCTGCGCGACATCGAGCGCGGCATCGAGGGCACGAACGTGAAGGCCGGCATCATCAAGTGCGCGACCGACGTGCACGGGGTGACCGAGCTGAACCGGAAGCTCTTGACGGTGGCGGCCCGTCTGCACCGGGCCTCGGGCGTGCCGATCTCCACCCATACGAGCGTCCACAACCGTTCCGGCCTCGCCCAGCAGGAGGTGTTCGGAGCCGAAGGCGTGGATCTGTCGCGGGTGGTGATCGGTCACTGCGGCGATAGCGACGACCTCGAATACCTCGAGGCGATCCTGGCGCGCGGCAGCTTCATCGGCATGGACCGCTTCGGCCTCAACCAGCTCCTCTCGTTCGAGAAGCGCGTCGAGACCGTCGCGGCGCTGTGCCGCAAGGGCTACTCGAGCCGGATGGTGCTCTCGCACGACGCCTGCTGCGGGATCGACTGGTTTCCCGGCATGGACTTCTCGAAGGTCATGCCGCAGTGGAACTTCCGTCACCTGTGCGACGACGTCCTGCCCGCGCTGCGCAAGGCGGGCGTGAGCGACGCGCAGATCCTCGAGATGACGGTCGCGAACCCCCGCCGCGTCTTCGAGCGGCAGGGCGCCTACTGAAGCGCGCGAGACCGCGCCGGGAGCTCAGCCGCCCACCTCGCGCAGCAGCGAGCGCGCCACGACCCAGCGGTGGATCTCGCTCGCGCCCTCGACGATGCGCATCATGCGCGCCTTCTGATACAGCGCCTGCAGGGGCATCCTCTTGGTGAGGCCCATGGCGCCGAACGCCTGGATCGCGTGATCCGTCACGCGCTGCGCCATCTCGGTCGTGAAGACTTTGACCATCGAGGCCTCGCGGCGCACGTCCTTCCCCGCGTCGACCTTCGCGGCCGCGTCGATAACCATGAGACGCGCCGCGTGGATCTCGGTGGCCGCGTCGGCGATCCACCACTGGATCGCCTGACGGTCGGCCAGCTTCTGGCCGAACGTGACGCGCTCCGTCGCGTGCCGCATCAGCATGTCGAGCGCGCGCCGGGCGATCCCGATCGACCAGGCTCCCATCTCGAGCCGTCGCACGGTCAGGCGCAGCTGCATGGGAGCGAAGCCGTTGCCGAGCTCGCCCAGCAGGTTCCCTGCCGGGATCCTGCAATCCTCGAAGACGACCTCGTGCGTGCGCGCGCCGCCGAGAATCGCTTCCGGCGGACCGACGAGCATGCCCGGCGTGCCGCGGTCCACGAGGAAGGCGCTGATGCCGCCGCGCGAGCCCTTTCCGGCCTCCGTGACCGCCATGACGATGGTGAAGTCGGCTTCGGCCGCGCGGCTGATCCAGATCTTGCGGCCGTTCAGCAGCCACGCGTCCCCGCGACGCTCGGCTCGCGTCGACATGTGCGCCGGATCGGAGCCCGCGCCCGGCTCCGAGATCGCGATCGCCGAGACGGTCTCGCCGCGCGCGTAGGGCTCGAGGTAGCGCGCGCGCTGCTCCGCGTTCACCGTCGCGATCAGCATGTGCAGATTCGGGGAGTCTGGCGGGAACGTGAACGGCACGATCGTGCGCGCCAGCTCCTCGCTCACCGCGACCTTCGCGACCGCGCCGATATCGGCGCCGCCGTAGGCCTCGGGTACGTCCAGGCCCCAGAGCCCGAGCTCGCGGCACTTCGCCAGCAGGGGCGCCTGCTCCGCGGCCGTGAGTGCCGCCGGCTCGCCCCGGGCCTCGCGCTCCAGCACCGCGGGCTCGAGCGGCATGAGCTCGTTCTGGACGAACTTCTCGACCAGCTCGGCGAGCATGCGCGTCTCGTCCGAGAGCTGAAGCGCACTCATGCTCGTCGCTCACGCACGGGCCGGGCCGAAGAAAGGCAGCACGTACTGGTCGGAGACGCGCTCGAAGCGAACACGCACCGGCAGGTCGAGCGCGAGCTCGCCGGGGTCGATGTCCCGGGTCCGGCTGACCATGCGGACGCCCTCCTCGAGCTCGACGACGACCACCGCGTACGGCACCTCGTCGGCCAGGGCCGGGTGCATCGCCTGGTGGGCCACGGTCCACGAGTAGATCTTGCCCCGGCCCGACGACCGAGCCCATTCCCAGTCCGAGGAGCCGCAGGCGGCGCACATGTTGCGCGGCAGGTGCCGCCACGTGGAGCAGCTCTTGCAGCGCTGGAAGCAGAGCCGCTCCTGGGCACAGTGCGCCCAGAACTCCTCGTCGAGCTGTGTCTCCGGCATCGGTACGGGCATGGGAATCGCGCGCTTCTCACTCATGACGTCTACCTTCTCAGAATCACGAGACTTCCGTCTCCGAAGTCACCCCAGCCAGTCACGACGCCGATCTCGGCATTGCGCACCTGCGCGGCTCCCGCTTCGCCGCGGAGCTGCCGCGTGGCCTCGACGACGTGGTTCAGCCCCCAGACGTGAGCCTGGGAGAGGAGCCCGCCGTGCGTGTTCATCGGGTACTCTCCGCCGAGCTCGATCCGGCCGCCGCGCACGAAGTCTCCCACCTCTCCGGGCTTGCACAGTCCGAGCGCCTCGAGCTGCAAGAGGACCACGTAGGTGAAGCAGTCGTAGATCTGGAGGAAGTCGAGGTCGGTGGGGGTCACGCCCGCCATGGCGAAGGCCCGGGGGGCGGCGGTGTGGAGGCCGAGCTTCAAGATGTCGGGCCGGTTGGTGATCTCGTCGGCCGGATAGGGGTGGCCCTCGGCCCCGCCCAGCCACAGCACCGGGGTGTGGCGCAGGTCCC
>CAYOIG010000339.1:0-2494 GCA_964403915.1 uncultured Myxococcaceae bacterium | reverse complement strand
ACCTCCGCGGCCACGCGCCCGAAGCGCTCGGCCCGCTCGGCGCCCAGGACGCGCGCGAGGCCGCGGCGCTCGCCGATGAGCCCTGCGAGGCGGCCCCTTCGCTGCACGACGAGAAAGCCGGCGACGCCGGCACCGAAGAAGCCCACGCTGGCGAGCGCGCCCGCGCGCACCTCTCCGGGCAGCGGCACGACGGCCAGCAGCAGGGCGACACCGACCAGAGACAGCACGACGTCCGAGACGGTCGCCGCGAGCTTGTTGATGGCGAGGGAGGCGGTCGCCTCCGCGCCCGGGACGTCGGGCGGCAGGAGCGTTCCGCGCACGATCTCGCCGCCGAGCGTCGCGGTCGGCGTCACGAAGTTGATGGCGGCGCCGGCCAGGTGGGGCCACCACAGCCGCAGCGGGCCCGGGCGGTGGGCCGGCGCGAAGCAGCGCTGCCAGCCCCAGGTGTGAAAAAAGTCTGCGACGCCCTCGATGCCGATGATCAGCGCGACGCCCCAGCCGAGCCCCGCAGCGTCCTGCCACAGGCGCGCGGGCCCCACGTGCAGCACGAGGCCGGTGAAGAGCAGGGTGCCGAGCAGCAGCGCGAGGCCGTGAACGGTCCTCAAGCGTGGAGCCCGCCGCGTGCGGGCGCCCGCAGCGCGACGCAGAGCCGCAGTGCATGCACGACGCCGGTCACGACGGCCCACGTGCCCATGATCGCGAGCCCTGCGAACGGCGAGCCCAGCAGCGTTGCCACGAGCAGGATCGCCGCGTACACGTTGCGGCGGCCCGCGATCAGGCGGAAGGCGCCGTCGGCCGGCGAGAGCAGGTCGAGCGCCACGCCGAGGCGGGCGTGCCCGAGCGTGTAGGCGATCTCGTCGAGGAGGTTTCCGCCCACGAGGGCCACGCCGAAGGCCACGGCGTCCGGGTGGCCGGCATGGGCGAGGTGCGCCGCCAGCGCGACCCACCAGGCGTTCTCATAGGCGAAGTCGAAGTAGGACTCCCCCGCACCGAGCGGCGAGTAATGGAGCCGCAACCGCGCGAGCTTTCCGTCCACGCCGTCGAGCCAGCCCACCAGATACATGAGCGGGAGCGCGAGGACGAAGACCCCGTGCCAGAGCAGCCAGGCTGCGACGAAGCCGAGCAGCGTGCACGCGATCGTGACCTGATTCGGTGTCACCGACGTGGGCGCAAGACGCGTCACGATCGCATTCTCGATCGGGGGATCGATCCAGCGCGCCGGCGCGTCCATGACGTGCTTCTGGGTTGCGCGCACGAGAAGGCGCCCGGCTTCCTGTGCCTCCGCCTGCGTCCGGGCCGCGCGGTAGAGGATCGGGGTCTCGCCCCGCATCTCGTCCGAGAAGGTCGAAAGCTGCTCGGGGAGAAGGCGCGGCAGCGGGTCGGCGGAATCGAGCTCGGCGCCGAAGCGGGCGGCTTCGCTGCGTCCGAGCAGCGCGAGGCCGACGTTCGCGTCACCGGGGGGCGGCGGCACGAGGCACGGCCCGGGTGCGGCTGCGACGGCGCGCAGCAGGCGGCGGTCGATGACCAGCGCGCCGTCGATCGCGAGCACGAGGCCGTCGCCGGCGCATTCGCCGATCACGCCGCCTGGCGGCGAGCCTTCTTGCGCGGGGATGCAGAAGGCGCGGGTGTCCCGGCGCCGGGCGCCGAAGTCACGGGCGGGCCGTAGCGTGTCGCAGAGCACCCCGATCGTTTGCACGCCCTCGAGCTCGAGGCTTCGAACCAGGCGAGCCAGCAGCGAGATCCCGCCAGCCACACGCCACGGCGCCTCGCCCTGCGCATCGACCAGCGCACGGCGCGCCATCGCCGCCGGGCCGGGCAGCGCGAGCGGGCTCGGTTTCGGGGATGCAGCTCCCATCAGCGGGATGCCCTTTGCAAACGGCGAATGGATTTCCGGGCGGGACGAGGCGCTCATGGCCGCCCGCTGCCGCCGAGCGACCGGGGGAGGATCGCCACGACCGCGGGCCGATCGGCCGGTCGTCGCGGTTGTACCGCATCCCGTCTCGTTCTCCTAGTGCGGCAGGCAGCGGGCTTGCAGTAGGATGGGCCCGCTTTGATGGCTCGAACCCCGCGAGGCTGCTCACTTCTCTTCCGCCTCGCGCCGCCTGCGCGAGCGCTCCTTGCCGTGGCGCTCATCGCCCAGCTGGCGCCGGTAGAGGCCGCCGCGCAGCAGGCGAGCCTCGAGACCTCGCCGACCGGCGAGGCTGCCACGGCGCCGGGTGGCGGCCTCACCCTGGCCGAGGCCGTCACGGCTGCGCTCGTCGATGGCCATCCCTCCCGGATCGCCTCCCTCGAAGCGGAGCGCTCCCTCGACCTGGCCGGACAGGAGCGCAGCGCCTATCTGCCGCACGCCTCAGTCACCAGCAACGCCGGCTACAACAGCCGCTGGAACGAGAAGCTCGAGGCCGTGGATTCGGCCGGCGTCCAGCGCACCTACGGCCTCTCGAGCCTCGCCTCCGACGAGGGCTGGTTCAACGTCTATCTCGATCAGCTCCTC